>JAUXDV010000051.1 GCA_030620735.1 Gammaproteobacteria bacterium | reverse complement strand
AGTGGAGGAGTGCGCCATCTCCACTCCCTGCCGAGATACTATGGCTATATGACGGCGCTGTGGTGTGGACTGCCGGCGCTGCTTTTGCTGCTGTTGTGGAGCATGCTGGAGCCGGTAGTGTTGAACCAGCAACTCATTGCCTCACTGCCGGCAGAGGTGCAAGCACTTCCCGAAAGCCAGCTTGGACTCTATTTGAATGATCTCAAGCTGATTGCAGCATCAGAGGATCTGGCACAGCAGGCTGATCAGGTAAAAATCGATGCGATCGCTTATCTACACCATATGCAGGAGTTGAGTGCCTGGTTCAAAACAGCGCTGGTGCTGGTGCTGGCGCTTGCCGGGATTACCTGGGGCGCAAGCCGGATTTCACAGCATTTTCAGGCGCGCAATGCCGTTGAAAGGGTGACGCTTATCGTCCTGATGCTCAGTTCCGGCATCGCCGTGGCGACAACCATTGGCATCGTGTTATCGGTCCTGTTTGAAGCATTGCGCTTTTTTGAAGCCGTTCCGGTGTGGGATTTCCTGTTTGGCCTGCAGTGGAGTCCACAAACGGCGATGCGTTCTGACCAGGTTGGTTCTTCCGGGGCATTCGGCGCAGTTCCGCTGTTCCTGGGAACCATGATGATTGCCGCTATTGCGATGCTTATCGCGGTTCCTCTCGGCCTCATGACCGCAATCTACCTGACCCAGTTCGCCACGCCAAAATTTCGCAGTTTTGCCAAACCGGTGCTGGAGATCCTGGCGGGTATTCCTACTGTCGTTTACGGCTTTTTTGCTGCGCTCACCGTCGCGCCGCTGATTCGCACCATGGGAGAGTCAGTGGGGCTATCCGTTGCATCCGAGAGTGCGCTGGCTGCAGGCATTGTGATCGGGGTGATGATTATCCCTTTTATCTCCTCGTTGTCGGATGATGTCATCAATGCGGTACCCGAGGCGATGCGTGAAGGATCCTATGCGCTGGGCGCCACCAGGGCGGAGACGGTGCGCAAGGTGATTATTCCGGCGGCGCTGCCCGGTATCGTCGGTGGCGTTCTACTGGCGGTCTCGCGCGCCATCGGTGAGACCATGATCGTGGTGATGGCTGCAGGCCTGGCCGCAAAAATGACGGCCAATCCACTCGATGCAGTGACGACAGTCACGGTGCAGATTGTGACCCTGCTGACAGGCGACCAGGAGTTCGACAGTCCCAAAACACTGGCGGCCTTTGCGCTGGGACTGATGTTGTTCGTGACGACGCTGATTCTGAATGTGATTGCTCTCTATGTGGTGCGCAAGTACCGGGAGCAGTATGAGTAAACAAATGAATACTACCGAACAGGTCAGGCGCAGCCTGAAAAAACGCCATCGTCAGGAGCAGCGCTTCATCTTGATGGGCAAACTGGCTGTCCTGTCAGGGTTTCTGTTTCTCGCCTTTCTGCTTGCTGATATCACTATCAAGGCGTGGCCGGCTTTCCAGCAGACATGGATTCAGCTGGATGTTGCTTTTGATCCGCAAACGCTTGGTGTGGAGGCGGCAGCGGATGAGGCGGCGCTGAAAAAAGGAAATTACCGGGGAGTATTGAAAAAGTCACTCTCTGCGATATTTCCTGATGTCAGTGCAAGGCGTGACAAAAAGGCGCTGTTAAAACTGATCAGCAGCGGCGCCGAGTATCAGATACGCGATACGCTGCTTGCCGCCCCGGAGATGCTGGGAACGACCCAACAGATGTGGGTGCTTGCTGATGATGATGTCGACAGTTTTATCAAAGAACCAAAGTTGCGGGAGTTGCCGCAGGATGATCGCCGCATCAAGGACAACCAGGTCGCCTGGCTGGCTCAACTCAGCGAGCAGGGGCGCATCGAGAGCCAGTGGAACTGGGCGTTCCTCACCTCGGGGGATTCACGTGAGCCGGAGCAGGCCGGTATCGCAGGCGCCCTGCGGGGCACCATGCTGACGATTCTGGTGGTGCTTGCCATGTCGTTTCCACTGGGGCTGGCTGCAGCCGTCTACCTGGAGGAGTTTGCCCCGCAGAATCGCTGGACGGATCTGATCGAGATCAATGTCAATAATCTCGCGGCCGTGCCTTCGATTGTCTTCGGTCTGCTGGGGCTGGCGGTTTTTATCAGCTTCTTCGGCGTGCCGCGTTCGGCGCCGCTGGTTGGCGGCATGGTGCTGACCCTGATGACGCTGCCGACCATCATCATTGCCAGCCGCGCATCCCTGAAATCAGTTCCACCGTCGATTCGCGATGCCGCGCTGGCCCTGGGTGCATCAAAAGTACAGACGGTTTTTCAGCATGTGGTGCCGCTGGCGATGCCCGGCATATTGACTGGTACAATCATCGGTATGGCGCAGGCGCTTGGTGAGACTGCGCCGTTGCTGATGATCGGCATGGTCGCCTTTATTGTGGATATCCCCCAGGGGATTACCGACTCTGCAACGGTTTTGCCGGTGCAGATCTATTTGTGGGCGGATAGCCCGGAACGCGCCTTCATGGCGAAAACATCGGCTGCAATTATCGTATTGCTGCTGTTTCTGGTCACAATGAACTTGCTGGCCGTGGTATTGCGCAAGAGGTTTGAGCGAAAGTGGTAGGTGAAAAGGTATGAACCAGGTAGCAGAGGCGCCTGATATCCATCAGGTGATCAAAGAGACGGTGGGATCTCCGTTTACCGACAAGCCCAAGATATCAACGCGCAATGTCGATGTCTTTTACGACGATAAGCAGGCGATATTTGATGTCAGCCTGGATATCGGCAATCACGAGGTGATTGCCCTGATCGGGCCGTCCGGCTGTGGCAAGTCAACTTATTTGCGCTGTCTCAACCGCATGAATGACACCATTCAAAGCTGCCGTGTAACGGGTGAATTTCGTCTTGATGAGGAGGATATCTATGCCAGGGGTATGGATCCGGTATTGCTGCGCGCCCGTATCGGCATGGTGTTTCAAAAGCCGAATCCTTTTCCCAAGTCGATCTATGACAACGTCGCCTATGGCCCTAAGCTGCATGGTCTTGCCGGCAACCGCGCCGAGCTCGATGAGATCGTTGTCAGCAGTCTGCAAAAAGCCGGGTTGTATGAAGAGGTCAAAGATCGCCTGAATGCTTCCGGCACGGGACTTTCCGGCGGCCAGCAGCAGCGTCTCTGTATCGCACGCACGATTGCCGTCAGTCCCGAGGTGATCCTCATGGACGAGCCGGCCTCGGCGCTGGATCCGATCGCAACAGCCACTATCGAGGAGTTGATCGATGAACTGCGCCAGAACTATACCATTGTCATTGTGACGCACTCCATGCAGCAGGCTGCGCGCGTCTCACAGCGCACGGCCTATTTTCATCTTGGCAAACTGGTCGAGGTTGGCGATACCAACCAGATATTCACAAATCCACAGCACCAACTCACTGAAAACTACATCACCGGACGCTTTGGCTAACCGCAGGGGAATAGAGATGGATACCGATCTGAATTTGACACCGCATATTTCGAATCGCTTCAATGAAGAGCTCGAAGAGGTGCGCAACCTGGCGCTGAATATGGGCGGGCTGGTGGAGAAACAGGTCAGCGATGGCCTCAAAGCGCTCCTCAAGGCCAAAAGCAAGCTGGGGGAGAAAGTCGCCTCTTCCGATTACAAGGTGAATGCCATGGAGGTGGACATCGATGAGCAGTGCACCCTGATCCTGGCGCGAAGACAACCTGCTGCCAGTGATCTAAGGCTGGTGATCTCCATTATCAAAACCATAACTGACCTGGAACGTATTGGCGACGAAGCGGAGCAGCTGGGAATATACGCCATCAAGCTGGCGGATGACAATATCAAGCCTTCCCAGTTCGTCGAACTGCGCCATCTGGGGGAGCATGTCAAGGGAATGCTGCACGACGCACTCGACGCCTTTGCGCGCATGGATGTCGATGCGGCCCTGGAAACGATCGAGTCTTCGACTATTCTCAAGGAGGAGTATGACGCCATCTCCCGTCAGTTGATTCTGCAGATGATGGAAGATCCGCGTCAGATCAAAAATGCACTGCGTGTCCACTGGTGCGCAAGATCCCTCGAAAGGATTGGAGATCACTCCGAGAATATTTGTGAATATGTCGTCTATCTGGTGAAGGGACGCGATGTGCGTCATGTCAGTCTAGATGAAATGAAAGCAGAGCTGGAGATCTAAAATCAGAACCACTGTCATGAGCAGGCATTGTCCGGTGCAATGCGCTGTCGCTTATTGCACCCTACGGCTCCTCGCAATGACAAATACTGATGGTGTTTTGGTTTATGAATGAGTTATTTTGTGAGACTCATACGGCATTGATCGAACGAGATCCGTGGAAAAAGTGTGAACTCGCTTCTGCATTATCCCTGGCATGGCAGAGAGGATCGCTTGCAGTTGATCCTGACATTGAGTTGCCTGACATCGCCGTAGCGGGTCATCCCGACAAACCTGAACTGGTCAATCCCCGTGACCTGCCGCAGCGCGGTCTGGGGAGTGCAGAGGGCAGGGCAGCATTGATCCATGCTGTCACGCATATTGAATTCAATGCCATCAATCTTGCTCTCGATGCTGTCTGTCGTTTCCGACAAATGCCGACGGAATATTATACAGACTGGCTGAATGTTGCTTCAGAAGAATCCAATCATTTCAATCTATTAAACAATAAACTTGATAAATTAGATTGTAAATACGGGGATTTTCCAGCGCACAATGGACTGTGGGATATGGCGATGCGTACCGCCCATGACCCGCTGCATCGCATGGCGCTGATTCCACGCGTCATGGAGGCGCGCGGTATTGACGTGACTCCCGGTATGATCAAGCGTTTCCGCCGGGTTGGTGATCAGGAAACGGTCGAAATCCTGGAGTTGATCCTGCGTGAGGAGATCGGCCATGTGAAAGCGGGAAGCCGCTGGTTCAACTATCTGTGTGAGCAGCGAGACATCGATGCAGAGGCGACCTATCTCGACCTGGTGCACGAATACATGGGCAGCGGACTGCATTGTCCGATGCATCTGCAGGCGCGCCTGGATGCAGGCTTTAGTGAATCGGAACTTCAGAAGCTGGCGCAGATGTGCCGTAAAGCCTGATTGCATTTCTTATTGCCATTGTGAACGTACCAAGGTAATCTGCCCGGATTGCCGCAGTCGCTACGCTCCTTCGCAATGACAGGCGATGCCGCGTCGGCTGAGCCTTCTGGCAATGACAAGATCTCTGTCATTGCGAGCGCAGCGCGGCAATCTCGATTTCAGTAGAGATTTTCGCTTACAATCGCTCTTCACTGAGACCATCGGGTGTTGCTGACAGCAGCATGCCGTGGTCTGCATGCCACTCTCCCAGGACGATGCGCTCTGCAGCCTGACCGTCGATCTCAAAGTGGTGGATTGCCTGGCGATGTGTATGTCCGTGAATGAGTCTGCTCACCTGGTGTTTTTGCATTACATCGATCACGGCCTGCTGATTGACGTCCATGATGTCGTCAGCCAGCAGTGAAGTCGCTTCGCCGCTCATTTTGCGATACTCAGCGGTGATCACTCTGCGTTCATCAAGGGACTTGGAGAGGAAGCCGGCAATAAAAGCCGGATCGCGCAGCTGTTGGCGCGCCTGCTGGTAGGCGATATCGTCTGTGCACAGCGTATCGCCATGCATCAGCAGGGTTCTCTGGCCATAGAGATCGATCACATGCTCTTCGCCAATCAGTTCTGTACCGCACTGATTACAAAAAGTCTCTCCTAGCAGAAAATCCCTGTTGCCATGCTGAATATAAATGACTGTTCCCTGTTGGCTCAGCGCTGCCAGGGCATCCCTGATCGCAGGGTAGGGCAGTTGATCATTGTCGTCACCGATCCAGGCGTCGAACAGGTCGCCCAGAATATAGAGCGCCTCTGCACGTGGTGCACGCTGGCGGGTAAAATCGATGAAAGCATCCACGACCTGCGGCTGTTCGGGTGACAGATGCAGGTCGGAGATAAACAGCGTTTCAGCCTCAGGCATCAACTATCTCGGCCTTTTCGACGACCACGGACTCTACAGGGACATCCCCGTGTCCGCCGCTGTTGCCGGTTGTTACCTGTTCAATGCTGTCGACCACGTCCATCCCTTCGGTCACTTCTCCAAAGACGCAGTAGCCCCAGCCATCCTGCCCGGGATAGTCGAGAAAGTCGTTGTCTTTGAGATTGATGAAAAACTGGGAACTGGCCGAATGCGGCTCATTGGTGCGCGCCATGGCAAGGGTTCCGCGCTTGTTGCTGAGGCCGTTTTTGGCTTCATTCTCGATATTGTCCCGGGTTGCTTTCTGCATCATGTCAGGCATGAAGCCACCGCCCTGAATCATGAATCCCTTGATGACGCGATGAAAGATGGTGCCGTCATAGTGGCCATCGGTGACATACTTCTTGAAGTTTTCACTGCTGACGGGGGCTTTCTCTTCATACAATTCGATGAGAATATCGCCATGGTTGGTTGTAAATTTGATCATTTATCAGTTCTCGGTTAAGGGTATGATTTGTGGATCTGCTGTTCTGTCATTGCGAGGAGGCTCCGCCGACGCGGCAATCTGCTTATTGTTATGAAGGAACGTGGCCTTCAAGGGAAGATTGCCACAGTCGCTACCGTTCCTTCGCAATGACACCTTTTCACATGAGCTATTTAACGACAGTCACTTTCTTGATTTCAATGCTCTTCTTGGGAACATCACGGCGGATGAACTTGTTTGGTCCGGTGGGTGTTTTCGCGATTTCGTCTACCACATCCATCCCTCCGGTCACTTTGCCGAAGACGCAATAGCCCCAGCCATCACGACTCGGGTAGTCCAGTGCAGTGTTGTTTTTATGATTGATGAAAAACTGTGCTGTGGCTGAATGTGGATCTGCAGTGCGCGCCATGGCAATCGTGCCGCGCTGATTTTTTAAACCATTTTTTGCTTCATTCTCAACAGACATGTGTGTCTTTTTTTTCTGGAAATCAGAGTCGAAACCGCCGCCCTGGATCATGAATCCATTGATGACGCGATGAAAGATTGTTCCCTCGTAGAAGCCTTCATCGACATACTTGAGAAAATTTTCGACAGTTTTCGGGGCTTTGTCCGCATAGAGTTCCAGTTCGATATCTCCCTTGCTGGTAGAGATCACGATATGCACCGGGTCTGATGTTTTGCTCGATTCCTTAGCCGTGGCCGAATTACTCTCCGGCTGAGACTCAGCACCGGCGAATGCGGTGAATGAGATCAGTAAAAATGACAATAAAAGTTGTTTCATGAATCTTCTCCTGAAAAATTATCGCGAAAATAATACACTATACGGCTGAGATATAACATCTCAATAACTCCGTGCATTAAATACATTTTGTAAATACGGACGTCATTGCGAGGAGCCGGAGGCGACGCGGCAATCTGGTTTGGAGATTGCCGCAGTCGCTTAGGCTCCCTCGCAATGACGGCATTAACACGGAACAAGGCTTTCATGCCTTGCCCAGAGTAATTATTTTCCAAGAATATTATCGAGTCTTTCATGCTTCGTATCTACAACGACCTCACGCGCAAAAAAGAAGAGTTTAAATCCATCGACCCGGGCAAGGTGCGCATGTATGTGTGCGGCATGACGGTCTATGATCTGTGTCATCTTGGTCATGCCAGGGTGATGGTGGTCTTTGACGTCGTCTACCGCTACCTGCAGCAGCGCGGCTACGAGGTCGACTACGTGCGTAATATCACGGACATCGACGACAAGATCATCAACCGCGCCAATGAAAACGGCGAGCCGTTCATGGAACTGACGCAGCGTTTTATCGACGCCATGCATGAGGATTCAGATGCACTGGGAATTCTGCCGCCGACATCCGAACCGCGCGCAACGGATTTCATGGAGAAGATCATCGCCATGATCGAAACTCTGATCAAAAACGATCACGCCTATGCGGCGGATAATGGCGATGTCTACTACGCGGTCGCCAGTTTTGACGGCTATGGCAAACTTTCCGGAAAATCTATCGAGGATTTGCGCGCCGGGGCGCGGGTCGAACCGGATGACGCCAAGCGTGATCCCATGGATTTTGCCTTGTGGAAAAGCGCCAAACCAGATGAACCGGCATGGGAGTCGCCCTGGGGCAAGGGACGGCCCGGATGGCATATCGAGTGCTCCGCCATGTCGACCGACGTGCTCGGGAATCATTTTGATATCCATGGAGGCGGCGCGGATCTCACCTTCCCGCATCATGAGAACGAGATTGCCCAGTCGGAAGGCGCCACCGGTGAAGACTTCGTCAACTACTGGATGCACAATGGTTTTGTGCGCATCAACGACGAGAAGATGTCCAAGTCGTTGAACAACTTCTTTACGGTGCGTGAGATTTTGCAGAAATACCGCGCCGAAGAGGTGCGTTATTTCATTCTTACCAGCCAGTATCGCAGCCCGCTCAATTATGACGAGGAGCATCTGATCAACGCACGCAGCGCTCTGACGCGTTTTTACACGGCGTTGCGAGATCTTCCTGAGGCGCTGCCCGCCGGTGGTGAAACCGCTGTTGAGGCCTTCACGGCCGCCATGGATGATGATTTCAATACCCCTGTTGCGCTGGCGGCGATGTTTGACCTGGCGCGGGAGATCAATCGGGTGAGAAAGGGTGATCTGCAGCAGGCAGCTGCCCTGGGGGCACAGTTGAAACAGCTCGGCGGCATCCTCGGAATACTGCAGCAGCATGCCGATGACTACCTGAAAGGCGATGATGGGTCTGGTCTCAGCGACGCTGATATCGACTCGCTGATCCAGCAGCGCAGCGATGCCAAGGCGGAGAAGAACTGGGGTGAAGCAGACCGCATTCGCGATGAGTTGCAGTCACAGGGAGTCGTCCTGGAAGACAGCGCCCGCGGAACCACCTGGAGGAGAGGATCGTGAAAACAACAGCAGTCAATATTGACGGCGTCATTGTTGGCGGCAAGGCGCCCATCGTTGTGCAGTCGATGACCAATACAGCGACCGAGGATATTCCAGCGACCATCAAACAGGTCGCTGAGCTGGCGCAGGCAGGATCAGAACTGGTGCGCATCACGGTCAATACCGGGGAGGCTGCACGGGCAGTTCCCCTGATACGTGACGGACTCGATAAAATCAACTGCCGGGTCCCGTTGATCGGTGATTTCCACTTCAATGGCCACCGCCTGTTGAGCGACTCCCCGGCGTGTGCCCGGGCGCTGGCAAAATACCGCATCAACCCGGGCAATGTTGGCAGCGGTGAGAAAAAGGATGCGCAGTTTGCGACCATGATCGAGTTGGCCTGCAAGTATGACAAGGCTGTGCGCATCGGCGTCAACTGGGGAAGCCTCGACAAGCAGCTGGTAGCGCGCATGATGGATGAAAATGCGCAATCCTCCTCGCCAAAAGAGAGCGAGGAGATGATGCATGAGATTATGGTTGTCTCTGCCCTGGAGAGCGCCGCTCGCGCCGAGGAGATCGGACTTGCTGCTGAAAAAATCGTCATCTCCTGCAAGATGAGCGGTGTGCAGGATCTCATCAGCGTCTATCAGCATCTGGCGCAGCAGTGTGATTATGCGCTGCATCTCGGATTGACAGAAGCTGGCATGGGTTCACGCGGTATCGTGGCATCCACTGCTGCACTTGCGATTCTGCTGCAGCAGGGTATTGGTGACACCATCCGTGTCTCCCTGACGCCTGAGCCGGGAGAGCCGCGCACCAAAGAGGTGGAGGTTGCACAGCAGATTCTGCAGTCACTTGGTCTGCGTTCTTTCTCTCCGATGGTTATCGCCTGTCC
>JAUXDV010000278.1 GCA_030620735.1 Gammaproteobacteria bacterium | reverse complement strand
AGCGGTTTGTGTTTGGCAAGGTTTTTTGCCGGAGTTTTTGTCCTGGCATGTTTCTTACGTACGCTCGAGCCCTTTTTCCAGTACCAGTACTCTTCAAAATCGATGTTGCCAACGCGATCCTGCTGACTGAAGATGTAGTCCAGCAGGGTGATTTCCGTCAGATCCTGCATCCAGTAGACCATCTGCTGGTCGGAGATCTCTACTTTGATTGCCTTCTTGATGATGTGATCTTTTGATGCCTCTTCAATGCCCTCACGAATCGCTTTTTTCAGCGGCTGTGAACTGCGCAAAGCAAGAAATGGCGGTGTCTTCTGAAAATCGTTGTTTTGACCAACGCCCCAGCCTGATTTGCGCGTGCCGTTCATCAATACGCCATAGCGCTTGCCGGGAGAGTGCAGTAATACCCCGTAGATCTGCTTGCGGTCTTTGGTAAAGAGTTCATCCGTTGGTTTATACAACTCCGGTTTTTGCTGGACCTTTTTCATATCCAGCCATGCCGTATGGATCATGCCCTTTTTCCGCGAGGTGAGCTTGACGCCGCGTTGAGTGACCCGTTGAAGATGATCTTTGTTGTCCATGCTTCTCTGTACCGCCACCGGCACGTGGATATGCGTATCGAAATAGCGGGAGAAGTGATAGTAGAGCAGCGACGCAGTCGAGAAGGTGCCGCTGGTGCCCTTCATGTTCATGGTGTTTTTGAACTTAAAGTGCTTCCCGGTTGTAGAGTTTGCTGCCGATTTTCCTTTGGAACAGACCGATGCTTCAAACTTTTTCGCGTTGCCCTTGTATGGTCCGGCATAGAGTTGATAGATGATGGTTCCCGGACTGGTGCTCCATACCTTGGGGCACATTGCCATGCTTTTGCTGTAGAGATCGATTTTGCAATACGCCTGTTCCTCCTTGCTGTCTTTGGAGGAGTATTCACCTCCAGGCATCTTGTCAAGGATTACACAGCGTTCCTCGATCTTGTTTGGAGACGGGTGGGTGATAACAGTTCCGCCGGTGACTGCAGCGGCAGAGAGACTTCCTGAAATGCCGAGCAGCGTCAGCGCTGAAAGAGATATGTATGGTTTCATTGTCATTGATAAGAGTTAGACGTGTCAGGTGATGATGTCGCCGATTATGATACCGCATTCCATTCATCACCGTGCAAAGCATCAACAGGCATCTTGAGAATATTACACTGTAAGTCAAAGCCCCCGTCTCCGGGGGCATGAGACACTTTTTTCAGAAAAAGTGTTGCTTGCACATATCTATTTCTCCTGTACTTTTCTCAATTTCTTTTCCGACCGGCTGAGTCCGTCTTGAAGTCTCTGTAACATAACGGAAGAGTGGGAGGTAAGCCGCTCTCTCTCCCTCTCTTCATGGATAACCTCTTTCCAGAATTCTACTTGTTTCACAGCGCGCTCTATAGCAGATGGCATTTGCTTCACCTTTATGGTTGTTGAGAACAACCATGATAGAATTAGTGAAATAAAAAGTATTGACCTATTGCGACAAACGATTGACTCTACTTGTCATTTAGAAAGTAATGGGGAGGAACGATCCAATTCGTGGCATCATCAGTCTCTATTTACAGGCTCCTGAGGGAGAAAGAGATGTCCCCGAATACCCCCACATCCCTGAAACGCGGCCTGGGTTTCTGGCTGCTGCTCTTCTATGGAGTAGGAAATATCCTCGGTGCGGGCATCTATGTGCTGGTGGGAAAAGTTGCAGCGCAGGCGGGCTATTTTGTACCGCTCTCATTCATGCTGGCGGCATTCGTTGCCGCCTTCAGCGCCTTTACTTATGCCGAGCTGTCAGCACGCTACCCGTTTGCCGCCGGGGAAGCTGTCTATCTGCAGAAAGGATTTGGGGTGACCTGGTTGTCGAGCGCCACGGGGCTGTTGATTGCGATGGCCGGCATACTCTCAGCCGCAACCATTGCACGCGGTTTCGTCGGTTATCTGCAGCTCTTCGTCGAAATACCAGAGTGGTTGGCGATAGTTGCCTTGTTGATCATGCTTGGGGCGGTAGCGATTTGGGGAATTGCCCAGTCTGTCAGAATTGCGGCTCTGTTTACCCTGCTGGAAATTTTCGGACTGCTGATGATTATCTTCACGGGCAGTGCGCAGCTTGAGAGGCTCCCCGGGATAATTGAAAATCTGCCGGCATTGAACCAGTGGAGCCTGTGGCCGGGTATTTTTGCCGGTGCATTTCTGGCCTTTTATGCATTTATCGGGTTTGAGGATATGGTGAATGTGGCGGAGGAGGTGCGCGAGCCGGAAATCAACATGCCGCGGGCGATCCTGTGGGCGTTGATCATTACAACTCTGCTGTATGCGATGGTGTCTCTTGTTGCTGTGGTCAACCTTTCTCCAGGAGAGTTGGCCGCCAGTGAGGCGCCGCTGGCTGATCTCTACACTGCTGCAACAGGCAGGAAACCCGTGGTGATTTCATTGATCAGCCTTTTTGCAATCGTCAATGGCGCATTGATCCAGATTATTATGGCGTCGCGGATTTTCTATGGGATGAGCCGTAGAGGATGGCTTCCCACCATCCTCGGTCAGGTCAGCCGGCGCACCAACACCCCGGTGATAGCCACGCTACTGGTGACATCTTTCATACTGATATTGGCCCTGTGGTTTCCGCTGGTGAAACTAGCAGCCTCCACCAGTTATCTGATCCTGAGTGTCTTTCTGCTGGTCAATCTGGCGCTGCTGAGGATTCGTGCAATCTATCCTCTGCCGGCAAATGTCAAAGGCTATCCAGTGTGGGTTCCTGTGATGGGGGCGGCAGGTTCGCTGTTTTTACTGATTGCCCAGCTCATCTCCAGGGGTTGAGGTGCATGAGCCTGTCGGAGATGCAGGTCATTTCTCAATCAGCCCGTGCGTTCGATCAAACATAGGATGTGCAGAGGAACGAGGCGCATCAAAATCCGCACCGAATC
>JAUXDV010000181.1 GCA_030620735.1 Gammaproteobacteria bacterium | reverse complement strand
CTGGGCGTAAGACCATCAGGCAGCTGCAAATCTCCGGTCTGGTAAAGCTCTCTCACCACTCCCATGCGATCAATCAGCAAAAGATGACTCGGCGAAATCAGCGACTTCCAGCGGGAAGGCTGTGGCAGCCAGGGCGGCTGTTTTTCATGGTAAACAACCACGGCCTCCCGATCATCAGAAAACCAGTAGAGCGGGTCGAGATAGTTTGCCAGGCGGCGATGGCTTGCAAGAAGCTGCGCAGATGATTTATAGCTCTGGATTGAGTTATTAAAGTAAATCAGTGACTCATGGGAGCGCTGTTCAAGGTTTTCCTGCAGTTGCTGCTGATAAATCTGGTTGACTTCATCCTTCTGCAGGGCATCCAGAATCTCCCACAGCCCAAGTCCGGCGATTATCCCGACAATGGCTGCAAACAGTGATAAAGGAATGCGGCGGATCAGCTTTCGCAGTATTGGCAACGAGATGCTCCTGTTAATCGTTTCACCACTGAGCGACGGAGTGATTATCGATCTCTATTCTGGCGTAACCAACAAGCCTGTAACTCTTGAATAACTTCATAACTTCTCAAAAACCACGTGCTTTATTCGAGACTGTGTAGGATGCTGCTGAGCTTGCGAAGCGCATCAATCGCGGATTTACTCGACAGATGCGCTTCGTTCCTCAGCAGCATCCTACATTTTGTTGTACTGCACTGCGTTATTGAGACATCCCCAACACCGAGCGACAGTGAGACTGCTGCTTGGGTAATCTGAATCATACTCCCTCCCCCGCATAATAAAAAAGCCCGCAAATGCGGGCTTTCTCATCACTCAGACTGACCAGATGTCAACTAGCCAGTTTCAGCGACTCTTTTTCACGTTTCTGTTGACCGTCGATATCCAGTACATCAGCATTCTGAATCAACTCTTCCAGGGTAATTCCCTCGAGAAACTCATAGATCTGTTTGCTCAACGAATTCCACAGCGAGTGTGTCAAACAGCGATGTCCGCCGGAACAGTTCTCCTGGCCACGGCAGCGTGTAAATTCAACCCACTCATCCACAGCGCAGATAATGTTGGCGATACTGATCTCATCAGCATTACGGCCAAGAAAGTATCCACCACCGGGACCGCGCACACCACGCACCAGCCCCTTGCTTCTCAGTGAAGCAAACAGCTGCTCCAGATATGAGAGAGAGATACCCTGGTTTTCAGAGATATCAGCCAGCGTCACCGGCCCGTCAGACCCATGCAGCGCCAGGTCCAGCATTGCAGTCACAGCATAACGACCTTTGGTAGAAAGCCTCATAATTACACCTCAATTTCTAATTTCTCACTAAATACAAGGGTAATTATGATAAAACCTAGTAAATTAGTCAAGTATTATATTGAGAGGCTCTTCAGACTACTTTATTCAGGAGGAGGATATTTGACTGAAGCGATAATTTTTACTCAGGCAATAATCCAGCCAGCGCCCTGCAAAGAGATTCGCCTTCCATTTCTGATGCAGTCCCGGTGACTGGTATAACCCCTCCAGTGGCAGACATTGCTGCCGCTTGATTTCAATCACCTCGACCTGCCCTGTATCCAGGTAGAGTCGCAACAGCATCTCGGGATCAAGAAGCAGAGTCTCGTTGCCTGATGTTTCAAAAAGGTAATTGAGGCGCACTTCACGGGTAAATGGCCCTGTATGATCCACTTGTAAAAAGAGTGGAGGGTCGCCTTTAATACGTGAACTAAACTCCCCGCGCATTGAAAGCAGCTGCGGGGCCAGGCGCATCAGCAGTCGGTAGTTCTCATCGCATAATGCGCCCAGCATCCCTGCCGAGGGTTTTACCCGCGAAAGGAACTGCCACTTGCCCTGTCGAAATAGAGTCTTCATTGCATTCAATTATACCCAAACAAACCCACGAATAAATTTCCATCTCTTTGCTATAATGCCGTGTTTCCCAGTGCGAAACAGAGGCGATCATGAGCAAGGCGCTGTACCAATCCGAACTCCCACAACTTGAACTGCTGACCCGCGGCAAGGTGCGGGACATCTACGCAATTGATGACAACCACCTGCTAATCGTCACCAGTGACCGGCTCTCCGCCTTTGACGTTGTGCTGCCCCAGCCAATTCCCGGCAAAGGTGAAGTACTGACACGTGTCGCCAACTTCTGGTTTGAGCGCACCGGCAACATCATTCCCAATCATCTCAGTGACATGCCTCTGTCGGATGTTGTCCCTGACGAGCATCAGCGCAATCTCCTTGGTGATCGCGCCATTATTGTTAAAAAACTCAAGCCGCTTCCGCTCGAGGCCATTGTACGTGGTTATCTGATCGGCTCCGGCTGGAAGGATTACCAGCGCAGCGGCGGTGTCTGCGGCATCGAGCTGCCCGAGGGACTCAATCTTGCGGATAAGCTGCCGCAGGCAATCTACACCCCGTCAACGAAAGCCGCTGTCGGTGAACATGATGAAAATATCAGTTACACCAAAACTGTTGATCTGCTCGGCGAGACGCTTGCAGCCAAAGTCCGCGACCTGAGCCTGAAAATCTACACCGAGGCGACGGAGTACGCGCTGCAGCGCGGCATTATCATCGCCGATACCAAGTTCGAATTCGGCCTGGATGATGACGGGGTGCTGCACCTGATCGACGAGGTGCTGACGCCGGACTCATCCCGTTTCTGGCCTGCTGAACAGTATCAGCCTGGCATCAGCCCGCCCAGCTTTGACAAGCAGTATGTACGCGACTACCTGGAGACGCTTGATTGGGACAAAAAAGAGCCGGGGCCCGAATTGCCACAGGAGGTGATCGATCAAACTGCGGAAAAATATGCGCAGGCTGAACGCCTACTAACACAGGAAAAGTACTGAGGACTGAGTCTGTAGGATGTGCTGAGCTTGCGAAGCGCATCGATCGCGAAAGATGCGCTTCGTTTCTCTCAGCACATCCTACGACCTGATCCCAATACGAGGCTGGCATCATATCCATGAAAAAACTCCCTCGGGTGGCCATCTACACCACCCGCAACTGCCCAAACTGCCGCCAGGCAAAAGCCGCCATGAGACAGTGGGGCATCCCTTTTCAGGAGCTGGATATTGAAAAAAACCAGCGCGCCGCCAAAGAGTTTGCGCGTCTGCGTGTGCGTGCCGTGCCGCTGATAAAAGTCGGGGAGAGAGTGCTGCAGGGCTATGACGCCAAACGCTTGGGAAGCCTGCTGTCAGACGCCGGTTTTCAGCTGCGACGGGATTGATGCCTGTTGCCTTTTCAGTGTCAGATGCTGCGCCCGCATCACCGCCTCAAGATCTTCCACGCCCTGCTCAAACAGATCATTGACCACGATGTAGTCGTATTCATCGTAATGTGACATCTCGCTCAGGGCGTCAGCCATGCGCCGTTCAATGATCTCATCACTGTCCTGGCCGCGTGACGACAAACGCTCACGCAGCGCTTCGACTGAGGGCGGAACCACAAAGATTGAGACCGCATCGGAAAAACGCTCCCGCACCTGGCGTGCGCCCTGCCAGTCAATCTCAAGAATCACATCCTTTCCCGTTTCCAACTGCTGCCTGACAGAGGCTTCGGCGGTGCCATAATAGTTATCAAAAACCTGTGCTGATTCAAGAAATGCCTGCTCACGCTCCATGAGCTGAAACTCATCGACTGAAACGAAGTGGTAATGATCTCCATTGACTTCACCCGGTCGTGGCTGACGTGTGGTGTGCGACACGCTCAGCACCTTCTTCTGCACAGGTTGCTGATTCTCTCCCTGCTGCTTCTCAAGCAGCGCCTTCAGTAGAGATGTTTTACCTGCTCCAGACGGAGCTGAGACGATAAAGAGTATGCCGCTGTTCATTTGATGTTTTGCACCTGTTATTTCTTGAGACAAACATTATTCATGAATTGATCAAGAAAACACAGAGGCATTTTCAGGTATCCTTCATTTTCCTGTTTACAATTTGTAATCTCGACGAAGGAGAAATTTTTATGCTCTATACCTCAGATTCCTCGTCATTCGCCTACACGGATGTAGGTGAGGGGCGTGAGCAGGACGCGGTAGCTTCGTACCTCACTTCCCTCGAAATGACACGTTAGACTGTAATGTACTTTTTGTGATTTTGAAGGATGACTAAATATTCTTGATGCAATGAACAGGGTTAAGAAAATATTGAACAGGAGCCTGCTTCTGGATCTGGAAACGACTCCCGATGGAAAGCTTCTGAAGGTTGGCGCCGTTTGCGCAGAGGAGCAACGTCTTCTCAAAGGGCGGTTTGGTAAGAGTGATGTTGTTCGAGCTCTGGATGATCTTAGCCACAACGCTGATTATGTACTTGGGCACAACATTCTTGACCATGACCTCCCTCTCCTTCAAAAGAAATTTCCCGAGCTTCATCTGCATCGCCTCCCGGTTATTGACACCCTTTTCCTCTCCCCGCTCGCCTTCCCTGAAAACCCCTACCATCATTTAGTAAAGGACTACCGCCTGCTCAGCACCGCTTTGAATGATCCCGTTTGCGATGCCCGCAACGCGGGATTGCTGTTTCA
>JAUXDV010000300.1 GCA_030620735.1 Gammaproteobacteria bacterium | reverse complement strand
TGACAGTCGCCGTCATCGTCGCCGGTCTGATTCCAATTATGCTCGGCGAAGGCACCGGCTCCGAAGTCATGAAGCGCATCGCCGCGCCGATGGTCGGCGGCATGATCACCGCGCCGCTGCTGTCGCTGTTTGTGCTGCCGGCGGTTTACCTGGTGTGGAAGCGCAAATATATTGGTAATGCAGAGTAAGATGAATCAGCAGGGCTTTTTTCTACCACGAAAGTCACGAAAAA
Source organism: Gammaproteobacteria bacterium (assembly GCA_030620735.1). Lineage (GTDB taxonomy): Bacteria > Pseudomonadota > Gammaproteobacteria > Chromatiales > Chromatiaceae > Sva-25. Next base: position 2,329 of record JAUXDV010000300.1, on the reverse strand, counting down.
CACGAAAATAGAGCGTAAGGTGCAATAAGCTCCGCGCATTGCACCGACAATGTCATGGTGGGATGCGCTCCGCTTATGCCGCCCTACGGGTTGATGCGCCTCATTCCTCGGCACATCCTATAACCTAAAACCTAAAACCTAAAACCTAAAACCTAAAACCTAAAACCTAAAACCTGACCATTGAACAAAATCCCGGAAACCATCAACGTCATCAGCTTCGATCTGGACGACACCCTGTGGCCCTGCATGCAGACTATCATGCATGCCGAGGAGCAGTTGATGCAGTGGCTGGCGTCACGCGCCCGGCAGCTGACCGAGGCTCACACCATTCACAGCCTGCGGGAGCACCGCCGCGAACTTGCCAGGCAGGAGCCGGCCATCGCCCACGACCTGAACCTGTTGCGCGAAATCCAGCTGCGCCAACTGCTGCAGGAGTTTGACCACGATCCCGGGATAGCCGCAGAGGCTGTCGACTATTTTCAGGAATTTCGCAATCTGGTAGAACCCTACCCGGATGTCATCCCCTCGCTCACACGGCTGAAAACGGACTACACGCTGGTCTCCGTGACTAACGGCACCACCGAACTCGACAAGACGCCGCTAAAGGGAATATTTCATCACAGCCTAAATGCCAGGCAGGTGGGGCATGCCAAACCCCACCCGGCTATCTTTGAGCGCGTCGTAGAGATTACCGGCAGCAACCCGGATCAAATATTGCACATCGGTGACGATCCCCTGCGTGATGTCGAATCCGCCAGGAATTTCGGGCTGCGCACCCTGTGGCTGAACCGCCATGAAATGCCCTGGCCGGACGAAATTGAGAGAGCCGAGATCGAAATCACGTCACTGAGTGAACTGCAGGAATGATTGAGGAACGCTAAGGAGTCTATGGAGGTACTTGCAAAACCCCGTCATTCCGGCGAAGGCCGGAATCTATAGAATCTACTGCTTACAGATCGAGAAAATGGATTCCGGCTAAAAAAATGCCGGAATGACGAATATTGGAGTTTTGCAAGTACCTCTATGGCTTGATTAAATCATTTTTCATAGTGATAGCGGCAAGAAATGATCGTAAGCTGATTATCATCGACTACATATACCAACCGATTACTTTCATCAATGCGACGAGACCAAAGCCCTGACAAATTTTCCTTTAATGGCTCAGGCTTACCAATGCCTTCAAATGGGGTTCTTAGAGAATCGGAGATCAATTTATTGATGCGTCTCAGCGTTTTTTTATCCTGGCCTTGCCAGTAAACGTAATCTTTCCAGGCTTCTTTTGTCCATGCCAATACATCAATCATCAACTAGCCCGTGATTTTCGACTTTTCCTGAACGATATTGTGCGATTGACTTCGCCAGATGCGCCGCATTGGCCGGACTCCTTAATAGATGCACTGTTTCCATTAATCCATTGAAGTGATCGAGAGACATAACAACTGCGTCTTCGGCATCTCTTCGTGAGATTACAGTGAAATCAGAATCTTCAACCACTTGATCTAATACGCTTTTTAGCCTATTCCTCGCGTCTGAATAGTTAATAACCCTCATAGAACACTCCTGCTTTTGTACGACATATAGCACAATTATAACTTGTCTGCTTAATTGCACAAGAGCAGTTTATTTTCAGAAACTTGCCTTGAATGCATTCATCTTCCTGTATCAGGAGGTTCCGGGGCTGGAAACTGATGCAATTGGCGTTTATGCAAGGCCTCTACCCGGAAGAGATTACCTGCTGTGTTGTCACAGGCAGAGGTCAAACGGATGCTGGAAACCATGAAGGGCCGATCCCGGTTGATGGCCCCATTGATGTATCGAACCGGGATGCGATTGAAATTACTTCGTTCGGCGAACCCCGGTGTTAATCTGATAGAGGCATAGGATCTGTTGTATTACGCTGCGTAATCCAACACAATCACTATATCGTGTCCACTATCGTGTTTAAAGTATCGCTGGGTCGCATCACTTGTGTGGTCTTTTGCTCATCAGGACGGTAGTAACCACCCAGATCAGCGGCCTCTCCCTGGACGGCGTTGAGTTCAGCGACGATCTTCGCCTCATTCTCCGCCAGTTGCTGCGCAACCGGGGTGAAAATCTGCTGCAATTCCGGATCTTTCGTCTGCCCAGCCAGCGCCTGCGCCCAGTACATCGCAAGGTAGAAGTGGCTGCCGCGGGTATCCAGCTCGCCCACTCTGCGCGATGGTGATTTGTCACTGTTGAGGAATTTGGCGTTCGCCTGATCAAGCGCCTCCGCCAACACCTCTATTTTGCCGCTGCCAGTTTTCTCCGCCAACCCTTCCAGCGACACTACAAAGTCGGATCGTAGCCA
>JAUXDV010000225.1 GCA_030620735.1 Gammaproteobacteria bacterium | reverse complement strand
CTGCAGAAGATGATAAGGCGCAGCCGTATGTGCGTACAGATCGCAAGATCGGACGCAATGAGCCCTGTCCCTGTGGATCCGGCAAAAAATACAAACAGTGCCATGGGAAGTTGCAGTAGAAAAAAGTTTGCAGTTGGCAGTCGGCAGCAAAAGAAAGTTTTCAGTAGGCAGTTTCTGTTCCATGTTTTTACTGCAAACTGCCTACTGATGACTGCAAACTTAATCTTGCCAACAGCCAAAACTGTCGGTAACACTGGTAAATAGCTGAAAATATTGTATGTCAAAATCCCCCGCCCATCCCGTCAAAGGAATTCGTCTCGCTTCTGCGGCAGCAGGGATTCGCTACCCTGACCGTGATGATCTTGTTGTCATCGAGATTGCCGCCGGCGCCAGCAGCGCTGCTGTGTTCACCACCAACGCATTTTGTGCGGCGCCGGTGGTGCTGGCGAAGCAGCATCTTGCTGCAGCCAGCCCCCGTTACCTGCTGATCAACTCCGGTAATGCCAATGCCGGCACCGGTGACGCCGGACTGCAGGCGGCGCGTGAAACCTGTCGATCCCTGGCAGCGTCTGCAGGTTGTGACATCAACCAGGTGCTGCCATTCTCGACGGGCGTCATCGGCGAGGATCTGCCTGCAGAGCGTTTCCCGGCTGCAATGCCCGCACTGCTCGATGGACTTGACGAAGATGGCTGGCAGCGGGCGGCACAGGCCATCATGACTACTGATACGGTTCCCAAACTGGCAAGCAGAGAGGTAGAGATTGATGGCGGCAAGGTGACTGTCACAGGGATCTGCAAGGGGTCGGGTATGATTCGTCCGGACATGGCGACCATGCTGGCATTTGTTGCAACCGATGCAAGCGCACCCGAAGAGGTGCTGCAGACAACCCTGCAGCAGGCTGTTGAGCCAAGTTTCAACTCCATCACCGTCGATGGCGATACCTCGACCAATGACGCCTGTGTGCTGATTGCCTCGGGAGCTGGCGACGTTGTCATCAGTAGCGGCAACAGTGCCGCGTTTCTCTCTGTGGTCAGGGAGGTCTGCATGGACCTTGCCCGCGCGATTGTCAGGGATGGCGAGGGCGCAACCAAGCTGGTCGAGATTCGAGTTGAATCTGCAGCAACCCTGCAGGAGGCGAAAGATGTGGCCTACACCATTGCCCACTCTCCACTGGTAAAGACAGCACTGTTCGCCAGCGATCCCAACTGGGGACGTATTCTTGCCGCAGTGGGGCGTGCCGGAATCGACAACTTCGAGATCGACAAGGTGCGTATCTGGCTGGATGATCTCAGCATCGTCACCCGTGGCGGACGCGACCCGGAGTATCGTGAAGAGGCGGGGCAAGAGGTCATGAATCAATCTGAGCTGAGCATCCGTGTAGAGCTGGGCCGGGGCGGGCACAGCACCACCATTTTCACCTGCGATCTCTCTTATGACTATGTCAAGATCAATGCAGAGTACCGCACCTGAAGCCTGTGTCTTCCACCTCAGTCCTCAGTCCTCAGTCCCCAGTCCTATCACAGATCCACGTCGCCGTTGCCGTGCTGCGCAATACGGAGGGAAAAATCCTGCTGTCGCGCCGCCGCAAAGGCACCCATCTTGCAGGCTTGTGGGAGTTCCCAGGCGGCAAGCTGGAGGCCGGCGAGTCGTTATCCGAAGCTCTGCAGCGTGAGATCAAAGAGGAGCTGGGTATCTGCATACTCACTCACCGGCCGCTTATCCAGGTCAGTCACAGCTACCCTGAAAAAGAGGTGTTTCTGGATGTGCATCTTGTCAACGCATGGCAGGGAAGTGCAGCAGGCATGGAGGGGCAGCAGATTGCCTGGGTGGAGGCAGATGAGATCGATGACTATCCACTTCCAGCGGCTGACAGGCCAATCGTTACAGCCATCCGTTTGCCATCGCGTTATCTGATCACCCCGCCGCTGCTCGAGAATGAATCCGCTTTTTTGCTGCAGCTTGAAGCAAGCCTGCAACAGGGGATTCGTCTGTTGCAGCTGCGTCTTCCCGGCTATGACAAAGAACAGCTTGCGTCGCTTGCTGAAAGGGTGACGGCTCTATGTCACTCATACGGAGCGACATTGATGCTGAAAGATGAAGCGCTGGCAAGACGACTTGGTTGCGGTCTGCATCTCGGCGGCAGTCAGTTGCGTGCCACGCGCAGCAGGAGTTTTCCGCAGCAGCAACTGCTGGCGGCCTCATGCCACACACAGCAGGAGCTTGCTCATGCTGCATCTATCGGTGTCGATTTTGCGACCCTCTCACCAGTCCAGCCAACAACAACCCATCCGCAGGCGCAGCCACTGGGTTGGGATCGTTTTTCAGAAATGGTCGCACAGGCGACACTGCCTGCCTATGCCCTCGGCGGCATGCAGGCAGACGACACACAGCAGGCATGGCGCTGTGGAGCACAGGGAATCGCTGCGATCCGCGGTTTGTTTTGTGGATAAATATAACTGCTTCGTGGTTGAATCTTGTCACCAATGCACTTGTCAGGTGCTATGCTATGTTTTCCCCTCACATTAAAATCATACAGACGTGGCGCAGCAGAATTCATCCCCACCCGGCAGGCAACTGGATATTGAGTTAGCTGAAAAAGAAAACGACGAGCCGCGTTTTCTGGTGAGCGATCTGCTCTCCTATCTGGAGTCCTACCTGACGACCGAACAGATTCGAGAGGTCTATCGCGCCTATCTCTTTAGCGCTGACGCACACATCAATCAAAAACGCATGTCGGGGGAACCCTATATCTATCACCCGGTCGCCGTGGCTTATATTCTGGCGGGAATGCGGCTCGACTACAAATGTCTGATGGCGGCGATGATGCATGACGTCATCGAGGATACACCGACAGCGAAAGCAGAAATCCAGGAGATTTTTGATGATGAGGTTGCCGAGCTGGTCGATGGTGTGACCAAGCTGACTCATCTTGATTTCAGCTCCAGGGAAGAGGCGGTTGCCGCCAGTTTTCGAAAAATGATCCTGGCGATGACAAGGGATGTTCGCGTGGTTCTCATCAAACTGGCTGATCGTCTGCACAACATGCGAACACTCGGCGTGATGCGGCCGGACAAGGCCAGGCGCATTTCAAGAGAGACGCTTGAGATCTATGCTCCCATCGCAAAACGTCTGGGAATTCACCGTCTTAGTGAAGAGCTTCAGAACCTGGCGTTTGTAGCACATTGGCCATGGCGCTACCAGATTCTACAGCGCGAGGTGCGCAAGCATCACGGCAAGCAGCAGAAGGTGATCTCCGGCATTCTGACTGCGCTGCGCCGCCAACTGGTGCAGACAGACATTCCAGCCGAGGTCTTCGGCAGAGAGAAAAATCTCTACAGCATCTATCGCAAGATTGCAGATCGCAAGGTGCAGTTTGCCGATATTGCCGACGTGCTGGCATTTCGCATTATTGTGCAGTCAGTCGACGACTGTTACCGGGTGCTGGGTATTGTGCATCATCTCTACAAGCCCAAGCCCGGTAATTTCAAGGACTATATCGCCATCCCCAAATCAAACGGCTACCAGTCGTTGCATACCATTGTTTTTGGTTCGCACGGAGCTCCTGTCGAGATTCAGAGCCGCACCGAAGCGATGCATCGGTTTGCCGAGGAAGGGATCGCGACGCAATGGGGATACAAGCATGGTGAAGAGGGCGGGCGC
>JAUXDV010000307.1 GCA_030620735.1 Gammaproteobacteria bacterium | reverse complement strand
GACCCGGCATTTTCAACCGTCATTGGCGGAGCATCCGGGTAGTTGATTCTGTACATCTCAGCAGCGTCATTGAATGCAGACTTGCCCTGATTCGTTTTTAGTATCGAGAGCGCCTCGGTAGGATCAACAGTTGCCTGTTTCAGAATATCGTATTGTGGCTCAAATCTGTTTTGCCTTGCCTGTTTCAGCGTGTTTGTGCGCTGCATAGGAGTTTCAGCACTCCCGGCAGCCCAGTTCGATAACGCATCAACTTGCTTGTCCTGCTTTGCAAGCCTTTCATCTGCGAATTTTTTTGCTTGTATCCGCCCTGGCCCAGGCTCTAATGCGGATGGCTGAAGATTGTATTTTGTTGCTTCTGAAATATCGCCAATCACACCATCAGGGCCGGTCTTTATCAGCGCATCTTTTGCAGTCCTGAGATCATTAATATCGGACTCCTCAAGTGCGCGTCTTACATTCCTCTCTGCAGCCTTTGTTGGAAGTCGGTTTGCTACAGCTTGGCCTGCTTTCAATAGTGGCCCCATCGCAGCAGTTCCAGCAGCGCCAACCCCGGCGCCAATAGGGACGCTTGTCATCATGTTTTCCATCTCTTTAGCCGATCCAGCGCCCTGTATGCCACCCTCAGCAGCGCCAACACCAAGCATAGCCATTGCCTTTGGTGCATTCTGTAATGCCTTCATTCCTAAAACTTTAGCACCACCAACGCCGCCAGTTAATAGCCCGCCGCCAACCTCAGCAGCAAACGCAGTTGCAGGATTGTCTTTTGCAAAGCCTGCAATCTCTCCTCGAATCCTGTCACGTTCCCCCTTGTAGTCTCCAAAAAAGCCCCCGCCAGTTCTAACCCCTGCCTCGATCTCATCACCAAAAGAAAAAGACATTCCCTGTCCTACTGTGCGGGAAAAATTACCCCAGTAACCCTCATCAGCCTCTTCGTCTGCCATCTTAAAAGCATCTTTTGGAGAGTCTGCAATGTATACCTTTCCATCTATTTCATATTTTGGCATGTCATTATCTCAGTTTGATTACTTCGCCACTTTCATTTTCAACAGACGGCCAGATGATCTCCCGTCCGGTAATGTCAGCCGGGTTCATGTTCCATCGCTCTGCGACCCCCGTGTAGTCTTCAACTATCGGCCCTGCCTGATCTCGATACAGTGACATTAACTCTTGCATTGTTTCAGTAACATTCTCACGCAGTTTCGGCCCTATCGCACCGCCCTGCTGTATTTTTCCCACTGCAATATTGAGTCGGTCAAATAAACTTGTAGCTGCGCTCATTAAAGCTACCTCTCCCTCTCGCACAACTGACTCAGGGTCTAGCATTTTTACAAGCCCGTAAATAGCCGCAATGTCAGAAAATGGCCCCGGCTTACTGATCAACTGTTGAATCTGTCGCCCTGCGCTTGCGGCATATCTAGTAGAATCAAGATCAGATTGAGCCTTATCTCTAAGCTTCATAACATCGGTAAACTTTGGCTCTTCAACAACATCGTCTTTATCCATCCATTTAGAAAATGATCCTTTATAGCCGCCGTCAACTGCACTCGACCAGTTCTCATATTGACTGGTTCCTTTTTTATCCTCACCCTCCTCGTTCCTATCCTGATAATCCATAAACGAGCCTTTGTATCCTTGTTGTTGTGCAAATCCATACTCTTGCATGGCAGACGTTCCTTTCTCTTTCTTCTCAAGGTCATACCTAAGCTGCAGCGCTTTCATCTCATAAGCACGATTTGACGCCTTCTCACGTGCATTGATCCTTTGTCCTGCTCCATACGCATTGAGAAACCCAGCAGCAGCACTCATGCCCTGGTAAGGCTTTTGATTAGCGAACCCCTCCCCTATCGCACCACCAATGCGCTCCATGTCGGTCATCGGCTCTGGACGCAATGCCTCAAGCTGCGCAAGCATGTTTTCTATGCCGCCCTGGTTGGCTTGGCCAGTCTCGTCAACAGCAACAGTTCCTTGCGCTGTCTGAACTTGCGGCTTCTCTGCGTTATATTGGATAACCTCAGTCGATGCAGGATCACTGGATGAAATGCGCCCCATCCAGTTTTTACGAAATTGCCGTTTGCTGGGGTCACGGTTCATAATGCCTTCATACTTCTGTCTGCGTAGATCGTTCATCATGTCCGGATCACCACCTGATTTCTCGATTAACTCACGGCCAAAACCCACACCAGAATGCACAGACGCATCTGCAGCAATGTTTGCGGCACGCTGAGACAATCCACCCATAGGCAGTTTGTCCCAGTAATCACGCCTGTAAATATCTATCGCCTGCTGCTCAGACATGCCCTTAATGTCCATGCCTGGGTAGCTCGCTTTGGTTATGCCGCGGTTTACCTCTTCGCCAGTGCCGCCGAGATTCGCCGCATAACCACCTTCTCGCTTAAGCAGTCCGCCGATAAAATCTTCAAATCTTGCAAGTGCCATGATTCACCTC
>JAUXDV010000018.1 GCA_030620735.1 Gammaproteobacteria bacterium | reverse complement strand
TAGCTGGGTATGAATCTCGAGTCCAATGACTGTTTCCCACTGCATGATCACACCCCCTCCGGCAGTTGCTGATGCCACTGCGTCTGCTGCTGAAACTGGTGAGCCGCGTTCAGCAGACGAGCCTCGTCAAAATAGTTGCCGATAATCTGCAGACCCACCGGCATCCCGTCGACCGGGGCGCAGGGAATCGAGATCCCCGGCAATCCGGCCATGTTGGTGGCGATGGTGTAGACATCGGAGAGATACATGGCAACCGGGTCATCCGACTTTTCGCCCACGCCGAAAGCCGTGGTAGGCGAAGCCGGTCCCATGATCACGTCGACCTCTTCGAATGCCTGTTTGAAATCATCCGAGATCAGATGGCGCAGCTTTTGCGCCTTGAGGTAGTAGGCGTCATAGTAGCCGGCAGACAACACATAGGCTCCAATGAGAATACGCCGCTTGACCTCCTCACCAAACCCCTCTGAACGTGAGCGCTTGTAGAGATCTTCAAGATCGACAGGGTTCTCGCAGCGATATCCAAAACGCACTCCATCGAAACGCGACAGGTTGGATGAACATTCAGCCGGCGCAACCACATAATAAGTTGCCACAGCGAGCCCGGTATTCGGCAGAGTAATCTCACGCACTTCTGCGCCCATGCCTGTATAGACTTCGATCGCCTGCTCGACGGATTGACGCACGCCGGCATCCAGACCCGCATCAAAATACTCTTTCGGCAAACCGATCTTCAATCCCTGCAGTGAATCGTTCAGTGTCGCAGAGTAGTCGGGAACCTGCTGCTGCATGCTGGTGGAGTCGCGCTGATCGAACCCCGCCATCACCTGCAGCATCAATGCCGCATCTTCGGCGCTGGCGGCCATCGGTCCCGCCTGGTCCAGGCTGGAGGCAAATGCGATCATGCCGTAGCGTGAAACACGCCCATAGGTCGGCTTGATGCCGGTGACGCCGCAAAGCGCGGCAGGCTGGCGGATCGACCCCCCCGTATCTGTACCCGTTGCCGCAGCGCACAGACGTGCGGCCATGGCTGCAGCCGAGCCACCGGAAGAGCCGCCTGGCACCTTCTCCCGGTCCCACGGGTTTTTGACAGGGCCGTAATAACTGGTTTCGTTGGAGGAGCCCATGGCGAACTCGTCCATATTGGTCTTGCCAAGCATCACCACGCCCGCGCCGGTCAGGCGCTCAACCACCGTGGCGTCATAGGGTGAGATAAAATTGTCCAACATACGGGAACCGCAGCTGGTCCTGACTCCCTGTGTACAGAAGATATCCTTGTGCGCAATGGGAATACCAGTCAGCACCCCGCCCTCCCCCGTAGCCAGTTGTTTATCGGCTGCTTCGGCCTGCACCAGCGCCTGCTCTTCGGTGATGGTGATGAAGCTGTTGAGACCTGCATCCAGCCGGCTGATACGCTGCAGGTAGTGGCGGGTCAACTCCACACTGCTGAAGTCCATAGCGCGCAGACCTGCTGCAAGCTGTGTAATGCTTTTATTGTGCATGATTAGAAATATCCGGAAATTCTAGAATCCTTGATTCACTAAAATGCTTGCAAATGAGTCAAGTTTTAAAAGAATCTCTCGCTAAGATCGCAAAGGACGCAAAGGTTTTTCTTGGCGGTCTTGGCGTCTTTGCGAGAGAAAATGTTTTTTTCATACCTTGTCACTCTGAGACCTGATCTCACTAGACGATTAAAGGCAGATGGTCAAGACGGCTTCATTCGATGACGCGCGGTACGAGATAGAGCCCGTCTTCTGTCGCCGGGGCGATTTTCTGGTTCTGTTCACGCTGATCTGTTTCAGTCACTTCATCGGCGCGCAGGCGCTGTGTCATGTGCAAAGGATGGGCCATTGCCGCCACCCCGCTGGTATCAACCTCATCCATCACGGCCACCAGATCAAGTATGCGCGACAGATCGGCAGTAAGGTGCTTTGCCTCATCGTCACTCACCGCCAACCGCGCCAAATGGGCGATTTTTTCTACTTCAGATTGGTCAAAACTCATTTTTTTACCGGCATCCAATTTTTTTTTCGCTCTAAAGGGATGAAAGGTATCAGAAATTCTCTACTGTGACTGAAAAAATAGAGCAAAAAATGAAATCTTTTCTTGCCGGTTTGCTCCTGCATTGTTAGATTACACGGTTCAATCTCGGTATTAAACCAAGATAATTGATTCCATCGTTTCTACTTTGACCAAATTAACGGAAAAAACGCCATGTTTAACCGAATCCGCGGAATGTTCTCCAATGATCTCTCCATTGATCTTGGGACAGCCAACACACTGATCTATGCGCGCGACCAGGGTATCGTGCTCAATGAGCCTTCAGTGGTGGCGATTCGCACTGACAAGGCGAGAGGCAGCATAAAGTCAGTGGCTGCTGTTGGCGAGGAGGCCAAACGGATGCTGGGTCGCACGCCGCATAACATCGAGGCGATTCGCCCCATGAAAGACGGCGTAATCGCCGACTTTACCGTCACGGAAAAGATGCTGCAGTATTTCATCCATAAGGTGCATGAAACCCGCTTCCTGCGCCCAAGTCCGCGCGTATTGATCTGCGTCCCGGTCGGTTCCACCCAGGTTGAACGCCGCGCGATCCGCGAGTCTGCGCTGGGAGCAGGAGCCCGGGACGTCTACCTGATCGACGAACCCATGTCTGCGGCAATCGGCGCCGGCCTGCCTGTCAATGAACCACGCGGTTCCATGGTGCTGGACATTGGCGGCGGCACCTCCGAAGTCGCCATTATTTCACTCAACGGAATCGTCTATGCCAACTCGGTGCGCATCGGTGGCGACCGCTTTGACGATGCCATCATCAACTACGTGCGCCGCAACTACGGAACCCTGATTGGTGAAGCAACAGCCGAGCGTGTTAAACATGCAATCGGCTCGGCCTTTCCCGGCAACGAGGTTCAGGATATTGAAGTCAAGGGCCGTAATCTGGCTGAAGGCATCCCGCGCTCGTTTGTACTCAACAGCAATGAAATTCTTGAAGCCATGCAGGAGCCTCTCTCCGGAATTGTCGGCGCAGTCAAACAGGCGCTGGAACAGACGCCGCCGGAACTTGGCGCTGATGTTGCAGAACGCGGAATTGTTTTGACAGGCGGCGGCGCCCTGCTGCGTGATATCGATCGTTTGATTGAAGAGGAGACCGGACTTCCCGTGGTGATTGCAGAAGACCCCCTCACCTGTGTTGCGCGAGGCGGCGGACGCGTACTGGAACTGCTGGACGAAAAAGACGCAGACCTGCTGGGATTAGAGTAGATGTAAAAAACTTGCAGGAAAATTTGCTTGAAGCGCGAAATGACTCAAGCAAATACTCCATAACAGCTGTATGCACCCGGAGGCTGAAAAATCAAACTTTTTAACTCGCGGAGAACGTCGCCAAACACACTATTGTTGTTTGCAGTTTTCTTCTCCTGCCTTTTGATGATCGCTGATAATCGCTACAAACAGCTTGATGACCTGCGTAATCTCCTGACCACAGTCACTCACCCGATCCACATGATCGCCGAAGGCCCGGCAGCTGTAATCAACTGGATCGGAGAGCAGTTCAGCTCCCGCTACAGCCTGCAGACAGACAATCAGCAACTACGTCGGGAAAATTTACAACTTCAGGGCGAGATGATGCGTTTCCAGTCTCTCGAAGAGGAGAACAGCCGTCTGCGTATGCAGTTGGGTGCCACATTAAAAGTGGGTGAGCGGGTTACCCTGGCTGAGCTGGTCGGAATCAATCTCACCCCCTATAAACAGCAGGTCACACTTAGCAAAGGAAGCATGTCGAGTGTCTACCAGGGTCAGGTGGTGATCAATGCTTCAGGCGTCATGGGGCAGGTGATACAGGTCACACCATTCCGCTCCATTGTATTATTGATCACCGATTCCCTGCACTCCACTCCGGTGCGTATCCGTGGATCCGGGGTGCTTACCATCGCGCATGGCACCGGACACATCGACAGACTGGAACTCCCCTACCTGCCTGACAGCGCCAACGTGCGTGTTGGCGACCTGCTGGTGACATCCGGACTTGGGGAACGCTTCCCGCCGGATTACCCTGTGGCCCGCATTACCGAAGTCCCTGCAGCAGGTACGTCCGGCTCCGTCATTGCAACCCCCATGGCCAATCTTTCCCTGGACCGGCAGGTAATGCTGGTATGGAATATTGACAATGCACTTGAACTACCCGCCGCTGAGGCAGATGCAGAGAGTGCCACCATGCCCGACGAAGAGCCATCGTACGAAACTCCGCCTGCCACACAGGAACCCCCCGGCAACGATGAGCAGCGTGATGGATAAGAGTTCTAATCACGGCGCCTTTGTCCTCTATGCGACATTCATGGCGGCATTGGTCTTACAGGTTTTCCCCTTGCCGTTGTGGGCTCACCAGGCCCGTCCGGACATCCCGCTGCTGGTGCTTATCTACTGGAGCATGGCACTGCCCGACCGCATTGGCATCATGACGGCTGTTTTCACTGGCATTATTGTCGATGCTCTCACTTTCTCCCTGCTCGGCCAGCATGCTCTCGCCTATGCCGTCGCCATCTATATCGTGCTGATCATGCACAAGCGTCTGCGCCTGCTGCCGATGTGGCAACAAGCTATCACAATATTTGTCATCCTCTCTATTGAACGTCTCATTGCTGCCTTGATACTCGGCATTACCGATGGACTTCTGCCGAACATGCTGTTCTGGTTGTCGCCTCTTATCGGTATGTTTCTGTGGCCATGGATATTTATTCTGTTGCGTGAACTGCGCCAAAATTTTCATATCCAATAGTCATGCCAATCACGACGACCCAGCAACAGCAAGCGATCACACGCCGCCGCTTCATCTGGCGAATTGTGGTGGCGGTTGTTTTTATCCTGCTCGCGCTCGGCCTGGTCATCACGCGTCTCTACTGGCTGCAGGTCACCAATCACGAAGTCTATACAACCCTCTCTACAGACAACCGCATCAGGCTTCTGCCGCTGCCCCCGACACGCGGAGAGATCGTGGATCGAAACGGGGTGTTACTGGCGCAGAACATTCCCAGCATCGATCTTTTTATCTATCCGGACGAGGTGAAAAATATCGAGGAGACAATTGAGCAGCTGACGAAAGTCATCTCCATCAGTGATGATGACAGAAAGAACTTCAACAAACGCAAAAAACGCCAGCGCCGATTTGAACGCATTGCCATCCGCACCGGACTGAACCAGCAGGAGATGGCGAAATTCGCGGTTGAACGCCATCAGTTCCAGGGAGTCGACATAGGCATCACCCTGCGGCGTTACTACCCCTATGGAGAATTAACAGCCCATGTCGTGGGCTATATCGGCAGGATCAATGAGCGTGAACTCGAACGCATCGATCAGGCTGCATACAGCGGCACCTCCCATATCGGTAAAACAGGGCTTGAACGCTATTATGAAGATCAACTGCATGGCGAGGTCGGCGTACAAAAAGTCGAGATGGATGCCACCAGTCACATTATGCGCGTTATAGAGACCCAGCCTCCTGTCAACGGCGCGGATATCAAGCTGCACTTTGATATTGAACTGCAGCGCATCGCCATGGATGGACTGGGTGAGAATTCAGGCGCGGTGGTTGCCATTGACATCAAGTCGGGCGGCATCCTTGTACTCGCCAGCAAGCCGGGGTTTGACGCCAATCTGTTTGTCGATGGCATCAGCTACAAGAATTATGGCGCGCTGCAAAAAAACCCTGAAACACCACTCTATAACCGCACCATCCATGGCAGCTATCCGGCGGGTTCCACCATCAAACCATTTCTTGCCCTGGCCGGACTGGAGTTGGGAACTGTCACGGCGAACCAGACTGTCTACTGCCCAGGACACTATCGCATCAAAGGCTCGGGACGCAAATTTCGTGACTGGAAGAAAAGCGGGCATGGCACTACCAATCTCTACAAGGCCATTGAACAATCCTGCGACGTCTATTTTTACAATCTTGCATACTCCATGGGCATCGATAATATGCATGACTATCTCACACAGTTTCATTTTGGCCGGCCCACGGGCGCCGACATGCCGAATGAGACGGGTGCGGTTCTTCCCTCGACTGCATGGAAGAAAAAACGCTATAACAAAGTATGGGTGCAGGGCGATACCATCAATGCCGGCATCGGTCAGGGCTATTTCCTGGTCTCTCCATTGCAGTTAGCCTACGCAACCGCTGTACTTGCCGGGGATGGCAAACTGATTCCGCCGCGTCTCGCATCGCATATCAACGACATCTCCACGGCGCTGGCTGACAACGAGGTCCCCCGCATCGGAAAAAAGGCTCCGCATCACTGGCAGCAGGTGATTAAGGGCATGTCGCAGGTGGTTGAAGCGCCACGCGGCACCGCTAAACGCATCCGCAGCAAGAACTACAGAATTGCCGGAAAAACCGGTACTGCCCAGGTTATCAGCATGAAACAGAATGAGACCTACGATGCGAAAAAACTGGCCAGGGACAAACATGATCATGCGCTTTTTATTGCTTTTGCCCCGACTGACGATCCGCAGATTGCAGTCGCTCTGATTGTTGAACATGGTGGTCATGGCGGATCGGCGGCGGCGCCGATCGCACGTCAGATCATGGATGCATTCCTGCTCGAAGAGAGCAGTGATACCGGACAGCAGGTAGACGGCGAAGAAAGTGAAGAAGAGGAGTCTGAAGGAGAAAAAACCGAAGAGGAAAAAACCGAAGAAGAGAACGCACAACAGGCCGGGGGGAGACAGGACGATGAGTGACAGCATACTCTCGATGCCAAAACAGGTGAGCACCCCGCTGCTGCCGCGACTGCACATCGACCTCCCTCTTCTGACGGGTATTTTACTGCTGTGCTCCTTTGGTCTCGCCATGCTCTATAGCGCCAGCGACAGCGACATCGCCATGGTCAGGCGTCAGCTTGTCAATATCGCGATAGCACTCGTCATCATGTTTGCTCTCGCCCAGCTTTCGCCCGCAAAACTCAAGGCCATCTCGCCGTGGTTCTATCTTGCCGGACTGGCGCTGCTTGCAGCCGTGCTTGTCATGGGAGATATGGGCAAGGGCGCGCAGCGCTGGCTGCTGATCGGCGGCTTTCGTTTTCAGCCTTCTGAAATCGTCAAGATAGCAGTACCGATGATGTGCGCCGGCTTTCTCTCATCAAGACCACAGCCGGTCAAGGCATGGCATCTGCTGGTTGCCTTTATTCTGACCCTGATCCCGGCCGCGCTGATCATCAAACAGCCGGATCTCGGCACTGCGATACTGGTTACCGCAGCAGGGGTGTTCACGATATTTTACGCAGGTCTCAGCTGGCGGCTGATTATCCTCCTGTTCGTCATTGCTATTGGTGCTGTCAGCGCCGTTCTTTATAACCCGGATATCCTCGACATGTTTCTGCATCCTTATCAGAAACGCCGTGTACTGACGCTGATAGATCCGCAAAACGACCCCTTAGGAGCCGGATATCATATTATTCAATCAAGCATTGCAATCGGTTCCGGCGGCATGTTTGGGAAGGGCTGGCTCAACGGCACCCAGTGCCATCTCGACTTCCTGCCGGAGCAGCACACAGACTTCATCTTCGCCGTGATTGCCGAAGAGATCGGACTGGCCGGCATCATCATCATGATGCTGCTTTATCTGTTTATTATTCTGCGCGGACTCTATATCGCCGCCATGTCAGATTCAACATATGGACGTCTGCTTGGCGGCTCCCTGACACTGGTTTTCTTTATCTACCTGCTGGTCAATACAGGCATGGTGACCGGGATCCTGCCGGTCGTCGGCGTACCCCTGCCTCTGGTCAGCTACGGCGGCACCTCCATCATCACCATCATGGCGGGATTCGGCATATTGATGTCAATCCACACACATCGTGAACCCTCGAGGACAAGACAATCCGAAATCACCTCTTTTTTCGACTGAAAACGCGAATTCCCCAAACAACAATTGGTGGAATCATCATGCTGCTGTGCGTTACCAACAGTTACGCCCTTTCACAGCAGGAGCGGAAATTTGTCACGCAGATGGTCGAGAAGCACCAGTTTGATTCCGTCCAGTTGACGCGGCAGTTGCAAAAAGCCAAACACCAGACCTCCATCATCAAGGCGATGTCCCGCCCTGCGGAGGCAATGCCATGGTACAAGTACCGCAAAATATTTCTCCAGAAGGAGCGCATCCAGGCCGGAAAGAAATTCATGCGCAAATATCACAAGGAGCTGAAACAGGCGCAGCAAGTCTATGGCGTACCTCCTCACATCATCACTGCCATTATCGGCGTCGAGACGCTTTATGGAAAAAATATTGGCAGTTATGCTGTCATGGATGCGCTCAAGACACTCGCCTTCGGCTATCCCAAACGGGCGGATTTTTTCCGCTCCGAACTGGAAGAGTATCTGCTGATGGCGCGCGAAGAGAAACTCGATCCGCTGACCCCCAAAGGCTCCTATGCTGGCGCCATGGGCATACCGCAATTCATGCCATCAAGTTTTCGTGAATATGCTATCGATTTCGATGGCAATGGCAAGAGAGATCTGTGGAACAGCTCGGCTGACGTGATCGGCAGTGTTGCCAACTACTTCTCACGCCACGACTGGAAAACCGGTGAAGCCATCGCTTTCAAACTCGAGCAACGCCCCCCGGGGTTGCCGCTGGGAAAAAGACGTGGACAAAAACCAAACGTCTCTATCAGCAAAATCAGCAAATCGGGGGCAACCTTGCCGCCAGAGGTAAGAGCATTGGATAAAGCTGCAATTCTGAAATATAAACAAAAAAACAGAGAGGATTACTGGCTCGGTTTGCACAACTTTTATGTCATCACACGATATAATCACAGCAATCTCTATGCAATGGCTGTCTATCAGCTTGCACAGGCAATCAATCAACAACCCACTCAATGATCATGATAAATAATATGCAAACGTTAATCATCTTACTTCGCCGTTTCCTTCAACCACCATTCCATGGACTTAATCAGAGATCCACTATGCCCAGACTGCTGTTAGCCGCCCTGTTTCTTTCTTCACTCGCTCCCGGTGCGGCATTTGCCGTCAAGGCGCCGACGGTCAATGCCAGCGGCTACCTGCTGCTGGATGTCGAGAGCGGACAGACGCTCAGTGAAAGTAATGCCGACTCCCGTCTGGAACCGGCCAGTCTAACCAAGATAATGACCGCGCATGTGGTCTTTTCCGAGATCAAGGCTGGTCGCATCTCGCTTCAGGATATGGTCCTCATCAGCGAAAAAGCGTGGAAAATGCAGGGATCGAAAATGTTCATCGAAGTGAACAAGCATGTCTCTGTTGAAGAGCTGTTGAAAGGCCTGATTATCCAGTCCGGCAATGATGCCGCTGTGGCCCTGGCCGAACATGTGGCCGGCTCCGAAGAGGCCTTTGCCGAACTCATGAACAAACATGCGGCGCAACTTGGCATGAACGGCACGCATTTTGTCAACGCATCGGGCATGCCGGACGAGAATCACCACACCACTCCACGCGACATCGCACTGGTGACAGAGTCGACTATTCTTGAGTTCCCTGAGCTTTACAAGTGGTACGCCGAGAAGGAGTACACTTTCAACAAAATTACCCAGCCAAACCGCAACCGCTTGCTGTGGCAGGATGAGAGCGTCGATGGCGTCAAAACAGGACACACTGCAGCCGCAGGTTACTGCCTGGTATCCTCTGCCAAACGAGATGGAAATCGGCTGGTTGCCGTCATCATGGGCACCAAAAGCGACTCGTCCCGTGTCGTAGAGTCCCGCAAGCTGCTCAACTGGGGCTTCCGTTTTTTTGATACCACGACGCTTTTCAAGCGTGGAGCGGAACTCAAATCTGTCAGAATCTGGAAGGGTGAAGCGGACAATCTGAGCGTTGGTGTTGGCGACGACGTCATCATCCGCTATCCGCGGGACATGAAAGATCAACTTTCAGCCAAGCTCTCCATTTCAACACCTCTTGAAGCGCCGGTCAGCAAGGGGCAGCAGATCGGTTCCATCAATATCATGCTGCAGGATGACAAACTCAAAACTGTCCCGCTGATTGCCCTGGAGGAGGTCAAGGAGGCGGGGATATTCGGCTGGCTGATGGATACCGCGCTGATGTGGTTTGAGGAGTAGCGAATCCCCATGAGTATCGATGTCTACCTGAATGGCGAGTTTCTCCCGCTTGAGGAGGCCAGGGTCTCTGTGACCGACCGCGGTTTTCTGTTTGGCGACGGAGTCTATGAGGTGATCCCTGTCTATGGGGGGCATCTGTTCAAATTGCAGCATCATCTGCAACGCCTGCACAACAGTCTGCGCGGTATTGGTATGGCCAACCCGCATACTGATGATGAATGGGAACGGATTCTGACTCGCCTGACCTCGCAACTTGGCGACTCGGACCAGGCTCTCTACCTGCAGGTGACGCGTGGCTGCACCGATGTGCGCGACCACGCCTGGCCAGAGGATATAGAGCCGACCATCTACGCCAGGACAAAGATACTCAAAACCCCGACCACTGAAGAGAAACGCCGGGGCATCCACGCCATTACCCTTGATGACCCCAGGTGGGAACACTGCAACATCAAGGCGATCACACTACTGGCAAATGTCATGGCCCGTCATGAAGCAGCGGATGCCGGAGCACAGGAAGCAATTCTCATTCGAGATGATTTGGCGACCGAGGGAGCTGCCAGCAATCTCTTTATCGTTAAGCAGAAGCTGCTGATCACACCGCCAAAAAGCGACTCACTGCTTCCGGGCATCACTCGTGAAATCGTCCTCGAGCTGGCCAGGCAACATGGCATTCCCTTTGCCGAGGCGAGCATTTCGGCCGAGGATTTGCGCACTGCGGACGAGATCTGGATGAGCAGTTCCACCAAGGAGATTCTGCCGGTGCTGCAACTCAATGGCGAGGCTGTCGGTAATGGAGTCGCTGGTAAAGTCTGGGAGGAGATGTCTGTGCTTTATGAGAATTGCAAGGATCGACTTAGAAACGGGGAACGGCTCTGATGAGCAATCTGAAGAGCGACGCCCCCACAGAGATCATGCGGTTTCCCTGCGAAATTGCCGTCAAGGCGATGGGAAAGGCAGATAGCGATTTTGAAACTATCGTGGTTGAAATCATACGCCGCCATGCGCCCGATCTTGGAGAGGGCAGTGTCAGCAGCAAGCCCAGCAGCAAGGGCAACTACCTCTCCGTCACTGTACGCGTCAATGCCGTCAGCAAAACGCAAATGGATGCGCTCTATGAGGAATTGAGTGCTCATGAAGCCGTAGCAATGGCTTTGTGACCCCCTCCCTGGTGGTCAATATCCGCCATCTGGGCATGCGGGATTACACAGACGTGTGGCGGGAGATGCTCGATTTTACCAACCAGCGCAGTGCCGGCAGCGGCTCGGAAATCTGGGTTGTGGAACACCCGCCGGTCTTCACACAGGGACAGGCGGGAAAAGCCGAACACCTGCTCGATGCCGGAGATATTCCTGTCGTACAGAGCGACCGCGGCGGACAGATCACCTATCATGGCCCGGGACAGCTGGTCTGCTACCTGCTGCTGGATCTCAAACAGGTCGGTATGGGCATCCGTTCACTGGTGAAAAGCATTGAAGAGGCAATCATTCAACTATTGAGCGAACAGGGCATCGCTGCCGCACGCAAAACCGGAGCTCCGGGTGTCTATGTCGACGGAGCAAAAATTGCCGCCATCGGCCTGCGCGTAAAAAAACAGTGTACCTATCACGGCCTTAGCTTCAATGTAGACATGGATCTACAGCCTTTCAGCCGCATCAACCCCTGCGGTTATCCCGGGCTGGCTGTTACCGACATGGCTCGCCTGGGGGTCGTCACGAATGTGGCGAGTGTTGCGGACAAGCTGACAGTAAAGCTGGCGATGCTTTTGGGATATACTTCGGTGAAACAAGCTTAAGAATATGCACATGACACAGAATCTAACTGCACCCTCACGCTCCAGACCCGACACCCACCAGCGCGGCGCCGACAAGGTTTCGCGCATTCCGGTCAAGGTTGAAGCTACTGAAAAACTGTTGCGCAAACCGGCGTGGATACGCGCAAAAGCGCCGTCCGGCAAAGGCGTCTCCCGCATCAAACAGATCCTGCGCCAGCGCAAACTCAGCTCAGTTTGCGAAGAGGCATCCTGCCCCAACCTGGGAGAGTGCTTCAGTCACGGCACGGCAACCTTCATGATCATGGGCGACATCTGCACCCGTCGCTGTCCCTTCTGCGATGTTGCCCACGGCAAGCCTGCCCCTCTCGATGTGGATGAACCCCTGCAACTGGCGCAGGCGATCCAGGAGATGAATCTCTCCTACGTGGTGATCACCTCGGTCGACAGGGATGACCTGCGCGACGGCGGAGCGGCCCACTATGCCGCCTGCATCGAGGCAATCCGCACACTAACGCCGGCAACAAAAATCGAGATCCTGGTTCCCGACTTCCGCGGCCGTATGGATATCGCCCTGCAGATACTCGGCGCTGCCCCGCCGGATGTCTTCAACCATAACCTGGAAACCGTACCACGCCTCTACAAACAGGCGCGCCCCGGCGCCGACTATCACTGGTCACTGCAGCTGATCAAAAAATTCAAGCAGCAGAATCCCACCGTTGCGACCAAATCCGGCCTCATGGTGGGGATCGGAGAAGAACTCGACGAGGTGCGCAGCGTTATCGATGAGCTGCATCAACACAATTGCGACATGCTCACCATCGGCCAATATTTGCAGCCGGGACGCGATCACCTGCCGGTGAAACGTTTTGTCACTCCGCAGGAGTTTACGCAGTTAGCGAACCATGCCGAAGAGCTGGGGTTCTCCAACGTCGCCAGCGGTCCCATGGTGCGCTCCTCCTACCATGCAGATCTGCAGGCGAAAGGAGTGGGGACTGAGGACTGAGGACTTTTGTTACGAACCCTGACTATTTGTTTGTGCAACAGTGGATGAAAGGCTCCGCGCCTGGCTCTTTTTGAGGTTGCGCCGCAGGAACTTCATCACCTTGACCACGTAGTTCTGCGTCTCCGGATATGGGGGAATCTTGCGACCATACTTTACCACCGCCCCTTCACCGGCGTTGTAGCTGGCGACAACGAGTTCCAGGTCATTATCAAAATAGTCGAGCAGAACCCGCAGGTAGTGCGCCCCCCCTTCGACACTCTGCGACGGATTGGTGCGGTCGGTGACACCAAAGCGTTTTGCTGTCGCCGGCATCAGCTGCATCAGGCCAACTGCGCCGGCGCGGGAAACCGCATCCGGATCATAGGCAGACTCCGCCTCGATGACAGCATGCAGCAGCTCCGGAATAACCTTGTACTTTTTTGCTTTTTCATCGACGATAGCCGCAAACTTTGGCTGATTCTTTGATTTTGCTGCTACATTGGCTTTTTTGGGTTGGACAATCTGCTTTTTGATCTTGCGCGCCTTGACGTCACCCCAGTTCAACGTCATTTTTTTGACGAGCTGATTCGGAAGCTCAAGAGGTTCATCTGTGAAAATGATGGAGCCGTCAGCGGTACGGTACTGATAAGCAACGCCTGCGATCACTGTCTGCGTTGCTCCGCACAGCAGGATGATGACGAGATAGAGGAGAGAGTGCTTACGAAAACACATTGAATTTCATGTCTTTTTTCAATGAAGTGGAGAGTATACCCTGTAAAAAAAGATGTTGCCACACATCATAGAGCCTTCCAAGGAGGATCAAAAGCGATTTTGTTCAACATCATGATTTATACGCTTGAACTTTTTGAAAATGGTACTATCTTATCCCTGTATCAATCAATAATTTGTGTTATCTGAAGGAGATCCATACACAATGAACCACAACATCACGATGCCTCGCTCCCAGGAGCAGGTGCTTGCGACCAACAAGGTCCTGAAAAACACCTACATGCTGCTCTCGGCGACACTGCTGTTCAGCGCCCTGATGGCGGTCGTCTCCATCTATCTTGAAATGCCGCCCATGGTCTATCTGGGAGCTGTCATCGGCTCCATGCTGCTCGGCATGTTCGTGCTGCCGCGCTTTGCGAACTCAACGTCCGGCATTGGCGTGATTTTTCTGATTACCGGTTTGCTGGGATTTGGACTCGGTGCAATCATCACCCGCTACCTGGCCATGCCCAATGGCCCTGAGATCATCGGCACCGCCTTTGCAGGCACCGGCGTTATCTTCCTCTCGCTATCGGCTTATGTATTGACCAGCCGCAAGGATTTCAGCTTCATGGGCGGCTTCCTGTTTGCCGGCATGATTACCGTCGTCATCGCCATGGTCGCCAATATCTTCCTCGCGATTCCTGCTCTCTCGCTGGCGCTCTCCGCAGCCATCATCCTGCTCATGAGCGGCCTGATCCTGTTTGACACCAGCCGCATCATCAATGGCGGCGAGACCAACTACATCATGGCGACCTACAGCCTCTACCTGAGCATCTTCAACATCTTCATCAGCCTGTTGCAGATCCTCGGCATTATGGGCGACGATTAAGGAGGTCTCTTAACTCTCTTCCCATCTCAATCATGACAAAACCCCGGCAGACATCTGCCGGGGTTTTTTAATTCAGGAAGTCACATGGAACTCTTTTTAAAAATCGGCCTGGCCGCAGTGCTGCTGATGCTCGTTTGGCGCCTCTACCCCGCCGCCAAAGAGCAGATGAAGAACGGCCCCAAAGGCAGCAGCAGCGACTGGAAGGGTCTCATCCTCCCTCTCGTGCTGCTGATCGGATTCGTGTTTCTGCTGATCATGATGGTGCGCAGCTAGAAGGCTGTCCCCAGTCCCCAGTCCTATCTTTCCCCCAGTCCCCAGTCCTATCTTTCCCCCAGTCCTCAGTCCTCAGTCCCCAGTCCTATCTTTCCCTCAGTCCCCAG
>JAUXDV010000171.1 GCA_030620735.1 Gammaproteobacteria bacterium | reverse complement strand
CAATGGAAATCGAACAACTCGAAATTCGGGACTACCTGAGCCGCTGTGCTCCGCTGGACAAGCTCGATGAAGAGTGTCTGGATCAAATTACCAACCAAGTGAAAATCAGCTATGCGCGTCGAGGTTCGCAGATTCTTAAGCCGGGAGACATCAACCGTTCGCTCTATCTGATCCGCTCCGGCGCCGTCGAGATCAGAACCGCCGATGATGAACTCTATGATCAACTGGGAGAAGAGAGCTGGTTTGGCTTTCGCGCCCTGTTTCGCGGCGGCGATGTCATTTTGTCTGTGACGGCAATCGAGGATACCCTGCTCTACCAACTCCCTGTAGAGACCTTCCATGCCCTCATCGATCTGTATGAATCCGTGCGGCTCTATTTTTCGAAGAAAAACCCGGTCCGTCTGCGCCACGCGATCCAGGAGATCCAGGACAACCAGAGCAATACACTCATCGCTACCCATGTCTGTGATTTGACCCATGGTACGCCGCAGATGATCGAGCAGACAGCGACCATCGAGGAGGCGGCACAGCAGATGAAAACTGCGACTGTCACTGCCATGCTGGTGATGAATGAGGGCAACCTTTGCGGCATTCTTACCGACCGCGCCTTCTGCACCAAGGTGACTGCCAACAGGATGTCCTTCGACGACCCTGTCTCTACTATTATGACAGCGGAGCCGATGACAATTTCCGCCTCCACACTGGGCGCCGAGGCGCTGCTGATCATGGCGCGCCACAATATCCGCCATCTGCCGGTCATGGCTGACCACAAGATCGTCGGCATGATCACTGCCACGGATCTGATTCGCCAGCAGAGTTACAACACCATCTACCTGATCAACGAAATCCATCGCGCCGACACGCTCGAAGAGCTGCAGCAGCTAAGCCGGCAGCTTCCCGGCACCATGGCGACACTGGTTGACAGCAGCATGACCGCATACCATATCGGACACGCCATCAGCTCTATCGGCGAGGCGATTACACAACGGCTGGTGCGCATGGCTGAAGAGAAGTATGGCGAAGCGCCGGTCCCCTACGCATGGATTGCCGCCGGTTCGCTGGCGCGCAATGAGCAAACTGCACATACCGACCAGGATAATGCGCTGATCCTCTCCGATGATTATGATGTCAAGTTGCATGGCGACTATTTTGAAAAAATGAGCAGCCTGGTGTGCGATGGCCTCAACGCCTGCGGCTACATCTACTGCCCCGGCGATGTGATGGCGTCCAATCCCAAGTGGCGTCAGCCCCTCGCTGTGTGGCGCCGCTATTTTGACAGATGGATCTTCAATCCGCAGCCGAAAGCGCTGATGTACGCGAGCATCTTCTTTGATCTGCAATGTGTCCGCGGAGACGCCGCTCTACTGGAGAGCCTGCGGAGCGAAGTGCTGAAAAAAACCCGGGGCAATACCATCTTTCTTGCCTACATGACGGCCAATGCATTGCATTTTCATCCGCCGCTGGGGATCTTCAAACAATTCGTGCTGGAGAAAGGCGGCGCCGAAAAGAAGGCGCTGAACATGAAAAAACGCGGCATCGTACCGATCACCGATCTGGCCAGGGTTTACGCCCTCTCTGCGGGCGTCAATGCCCTGAATACCCGGGACCGGCTCGAGGCAGCCAGCACAGCCGGCGTGCTCAGCCGCAGCGGCATGGCGGATCTGCGCGATGCGCTGGAGTTTATCGCCAGTGTTCGCCTGCAGCACCAGTCACAGCAGATCAGGGCGGGGCAGACACCGGATAACTTTGTCCCACCCGAGCAACTCTCTTCACTGGAACGCCGCCACCTCAAAGATGCCTTTGATGTCGTCAATACCATTCAGACGGCGATGGAGTCCAGCAACCAGACAGGCAATTTCTGATGAACGATTTAGACAAAGTATCATTTATTCATGCATCAATGACATATATCGATTAATTTCTATATTAGTTTTCTCTGATATTGATCCATGTTAATTAAGTGCTCTTCGGAGATTCACAATGAAATTCTATAAAACATTACCTGCGATTGCCACCCTGGTCTTAATGCTAGCATCTGTTCAGGTAAATGCCGCTGGTCTGACCTATGACTCTTGTGAGAACTACTACTCGGACTATTATGGCATTGACATGACAGCAGACGAGATAGTCACTCATGATACAACCACGGTTGCTCCTCGTGAACTTCAACCGATCACATCCATTGAAATAAGTTTCTACAGTGATCCGAGGAATTATTACAATTGGTAATCAAGGACATTTAAACGCAACCCCGTCATCACGACGGGGTTTTTTTGCCTGGAACAGCAAAACAAGCATGAATAAACATCAAATGTCTGCCAACTGCAAACTATCGCCTTAAAACGGCATGAAAACCTTTGACACTCTCTGCAACTTGCATCAACATCACGTAACAATTCAAAAAGCTCGTGCATTGGTTGGTGCTGTGTAGGATGTGCTGAGGCACGAAGCGCATCTGTCGAGATTTACGCGAATGATGCGGTTCGCAAGCTCACCACATCCTACTTCTGTTGCCCTGCACGGAGTTATCGAGCAATAAAACAAGAGATATCAGAGGAGATCACTATGTCAGATTCGAAAATTTACCCGGTTCCGGAAGCATTTGCAGCACAGGCCAACATTACAGCTGAACAATATACGAAAATGTATCAACGTTCGATCGATGACCCGGAAGGATTCTGGGCCGAACAGGCATCGACTTATCTCAGCTGGTCAAAACCCTGGAACAAGGTGCTGAAGTGGAGTTTTGAGGACGATATCTCTATTGAATGGTTTATTGGCGGCAAGCTCAATGTCACTGTTAACTGCCTGGATCGCCATCTTGAGAAACGCGGCGAGCAGACAGCCATCATCTGGGAGGGCGATAACCCGCAGGAGGATCGCCATATCAGCTACCGCGAACTGCATGCCGAAGTGTGCAAATTTGCCAATGTGCTGAAATCCCGAGGCGTCAGCAAGGGCGACAGGGTGGCGATCTACATGCCGATGATTCCGGAAGCAGCTGTCGCCATGCTTGCCTGTGCACGCATCGGCGCCGTTCACTCAGTGGTTTTCGGCGGCTTCTCTCCCGACTCCCTGCGCGACCGCATCCTCGATTCTGATTGCCAGACCGTCATTACTGCCGACGAGGGTGTACGCGGAGGCAGAAATGTTGCTTTGAAGATAAATGCCGACAAAGCGGTCAGTGCATGTCCCAATGTTCACACCTGCGTAGTCGTCAAACGCACCGGCGGCGAAGTCCAATGGAACGATGAGAGAGATGTCTGGTATCACGAAGCAATGGCCGAAGCTTCGGCGGAGTGTCCCGCCGAGGAGATGGACGCCGAGGATCCGTTGTTCATTCTCTACACATCCGGTTCGACAGGCAAGCCCAAGGGTGTTCTGCATACCACCGGCGGCTATCTGCTGCAGGCGGCCATCACGCATAAACTGGTGTTCGATTACAAGGATGGTGAAGTCTACTGGTGTACGGCCGATGTCGGCTGGGTAACAGGGCATACCTATATCGTCTATGGTCCACTGTGCAATGGCGCTATCACGCTGATGTTCGAGGGCATCCCGACCTACCCCGATGCCTCCCGTTTCTGGCAGGTGATCGATAAACACCAGGTTGCCAGCTTCTACACGGCGCCAACTGCAATTCGCGCACTGATGCGCTCAGGCGATGAACCTGTCAAACAGACATCTCGCAGCAGCCTGCGGCTTCTCGGCACGGTGGGCGAACCCATCAATCCCGAAGCCTGGGAGTGGTATTACCATGTGGTTGGCGACGGCCGCTGCCCGATCGTGGACACCTGGTGGCAGACCGAAACCGGCGGCCACATGATTACACCGCTGCCTGGAGCAACTCCACTAAAACCAGGGTCTGCAAGCATGCCATTCTTCGGTGTAGAGCCGGTATTGATGGACGAAGAGGGCAATGAACTGGAGGGCGCAACCTCGGGGAACCTGGCCATCAAACATCCATGGCCCGGGATGATGCGCACCCTCTATGGCGACCATGCCCGCTTTGCCGACACCTATTTTTCCATGTACCCCGGCTACTACTTCACCGGCGACGGCTGCCGCCGCGATGAGGATGGCTACTACTGGATAACGGGGCGTGTCGACGACGTGCTGAATGTCTCCGGCCACCGCCTGGGTACTGCGGAAATTGAGTCAGCTCTGGTGTTGCATGAGAAAGTCGCCGAAGCCGCCGTGGTGGGCTACCCCCACGAGATTACCGGCCAGGGTATCTACGCCTATGTAACACTGATGGCTGGTGAATCAGGAAGTGATGAACTGCGTGATGAGTTGATCAAACAGGTGCGCACCGAAATCGGCCCGATCGCCAAAGTCAATCTGCTGCAGTGGGCGCCCGGCCTGCCGAAGACCCGCTCCGGAAAAATCATGCGGCGTATTCTGCGCAAACTCGCAGAGAACGAACTGCAGAGCCTTGGCGACACATCCACGCTGGCAGATCCATCGGTTGTCGACAACCTGATTGAAAATCGCCTCAATAAATAAGATACCGCCCTCCCCGGCCCTCTCCCGCAGGGAGAAGATTGGGATGAGGGACATTTCAAGCTCTTGCGAGACCAGGTCTCAGGCTGACGACGCTTGAAAATAATCATTTTCTCTCGCCAAGACGCAAAGACCGCAAAGGTTTTCTTGGCGAGCTTAGGAGTTGTCCATAAATAACTTCCCGATATCGCGCAGCAATGTTGTTCGTATTCA
>JAUXDV010000323.1 GCA_030620735.1 Gammaproteobacteria bacterium | reverse complement strand
AGACCACGGGATATGGCGGATATCTCGGTAGCGCGGTTTTCTGTCGAGCCGGGACACTGCATCAACTGCAGATAGTCGAGAACGATCAGGCCGAGTTTGCCGTCGGTTTCACGCTTGAGCCTGCGCGAACGGGCGCGGATTTCGGTCGGAGAGAGCGCAGGCGTATCGTCGATAAAGATTTGCGCCTCGGCAAGCAGACTCACTGCGGATGTGAGGCGCGGCCACTCGTCGTCGAGCAGTTTGCCGGAGCGCACGCGTGTCAGGTCGACACGCCCCAGCGATGCGAGCATGCGCATTGCCAGCGCCTCCCCCGGCATCTCCATGCTGAAGACTGCGACAGGAAGAGAATTTTTAATCGCAACATTTTCCGCCAGATTCATGGCGAAGGTGGTTTTTCCCATCGAGGGACGCCCTGCAACAATCAGCAGATCCGCAGGCTGCAAACCGGAAGTCATCTGATCAAAGTCGCTGAAACCGGTGCTCAAACCGGTGATATCCGAGTCAGAGTTATACAGCTGTTCGATGCGCTCCATGGCTTTGGTAACAAGAAATTTTGTCGGCTTAAAACCACCGCCGCCGCGTTCACGCTGTTCGGCAATCTCGAATACCATGCGCTCTGCGGTATCCAGCAGTTCGTTGCTGTCCCTCCCCTCGGGCTGAAAGCCGCTGTCGGAGATCTCGGTGCCGACATGAATCAGCTGACGAATGACTGAGTGTTCCCGCACAATATCGGCATAACTGCGGACATTCGCGGCGCTGGGAGTATCATTCGCCAGATTTCCCAGGTAGAGCAAGCCGCCGGCATCATCCAGCTTGTTGTTGCGCTCCAGCTCTTCCGCCAGGGTCACCACGTCAAAAGGCTTGCTCTCCTCAGCCAGTATGGCGATGGCGCTGAAGATCAGCTGGTGTTCGCGCCGGTAAAAGTCATCCCTGACTACAGCATCCGCCACCTGCTCCCAAGTGGCGTTATCCAGCATTAGCCCCCCAAGAACCGACTGTTCAGCCTGTAGAGAGTGGGGTGGAATACGCAGAGAACCGGAAGTGTCACCTGCAGTTTTGTTTGTACTTTGAAGGGCTTGCGCCATGGGATCTCGGTCTGTTTTAATTATGGGAGTGTTCTACTTATTGTTGCCTGTATCTTACCAAAGGCGCACAAAAAAAGGCGTCCGAATAGACGCCTTTTTTTACATTCGCGGGGGAATCAAGATTCCTCCGGGAATTTGCGTTGCAGTTACTCCTCGGCAACCACACTCACCACGATCACGGCATTGACATCCGTGTGCAGATGAACGCCAACCTCGTAATCACCGACTGCGCGAAAAGCACCCTCCGGCAGACGAATTTCGGAGCGGTCGACTTCACACCCTGTAGCAGCAAGCGCCTCGGCGATATCGGAGGTTCCGACTGAACCAAACAGCTTGCCCTCGTCACCTGCTTTACGCGAGATTGTTACAGTGACGCCGTCAATGCCCGCCTTGCGTGCTTCGGCGGCAGTGAGCTTGTCAGATGCAGCCAATTCGAGTTCTGCGCGACGGGATTCGAAATCAGCAACATTGGCTTGTGTCGCCGGCAATGCGTGGCCACCAGGAATGAGGTAGTTACGGCCATATCCGGCTTTCACATTGACCTGATCGCCAAGGTCACCCAGATTAGCAATTTTTTCCAACAATATAATTTGCATCTTGGTCTCCCTGAATCAATGCTGATCGGTGTATGGCAGCAGCGCGAGGAATCTGGCGCGTTTGATCGCTGTTGACAGCTGACGCTGATACCTGGCTTTTGTACCTGTAATGCGGCTGGGGACAATTTTGCCATTTTCACTGACATTCTGCTTCAGCATATCAAGATCTTTGTAATCGATCTCAGTGATGCCTTCGGCGGTAAAACGACAGTATCTTCTACGACGGAAATAACGTGACATCTCTTACTCCTCTACTTTGCTTGTGGCGGCCGGGGCAGCAGGCTCTGGCGCCTTTGCAGGAGCTTCTGCTTCACGCTCATCTCTCTTCACCAGTTTTGAGTCATCGGTGATAGCTTCATTGCGACGGATTGTCATATGACGCAGCACTGCATCATTGAAGCGGAAAGAACTCTCAAGCTCGGTAAGAGCCTCGTTGCCGCACTCGATGTTCATCAGAACATAGTGCGCCTTGTGATTCTTGTTGATGGGATAGGCAAGTTGACGACG
>JAUXDV010000287.1 GCA_030620735.1 Gammaproteobacteria bacterium | reverse complement strand
CTGATTGCACTGGCTGGCGCCGTGGTTGGTTTTTTGCGTTATAACAGCCATCCCGCGAGAATGTTCATGGGAGATACCGGCAGTCTGCTGCTGGGATATACGCTGGCGGTCAGTTGTGTTTCCCTTGCGTCAGGAAGCGGGGCTTCCGAGAATATGAAGAGTCTGGCGCCTGTCAGCGTCGCGATTGTGCTTTATCTTCCGCTGTTTGATGCGCTGATCGTGATGCTCCGGCGCATCGTCAACAGGCAGGGGGCTTTCAGCGCTGACAACACCCATTTGCATCATAACCTGATTGAAATTGGCATTCCGCATGGCGCAGTGGTTTCCGTGCTCTATATATCCTCATTTCTATTTGGTTTATTGGCGCTTGCTGTTGTTAATCTTCCGGAATTGCTGCAGCTGTTAGTTTCACTGGGAGCAGCATTTGCATATTTTTTTATTGCTGGAATGCTGAAAACGTCAAATCCAGCCCGATTGTTCAGTCTGGGCGAGTTAATTGAGAGATGGGATCACAGGATTGTAAATTCGATCGGGGAGTTGGTCATCCGCTCAACTGGAATTATTGCTCCTTTACTGCTATTGGGGCTCATTGCCCCGGTTCTGATAGTGAATCAAACTCTGGGTCATTGGGGGTGGCTGGCACTGGTGCTCGGCATCTTGATTCTTTTCTCATTTCCCTGGCTTCAGCGTCAGCATCACTCGGGCATGTTGCATGGAACGCTCTATCTATCGATTTTTACGCTGCTGCTCTCTTATCATCTCTTTGGCATAAAATCCTATGCATGGCTTGAGCAATATCTGTTCTGGTTAAGCATGGCGGCGCTTGTATGGGCAGCATTGCGATTTGTTGCCAGGGAATCCAGGCAACTCTACATGACAACGGGATATGAGGTTTTTCTACTGCTGGCGACGTGGGGGATTCCCGTTGCAATCCTGCCTGCTCTGACAGGGGGGAGGGATGTTGACATTGTCCATGCTGCTTTCGCAACCTGCTGGCAAACGATTCCTCTGTTGCTGGTCATGCGCGCCTATGTCTGCAGACTACCGAAACACAGGAATTTTGTTGTTCTACTGCTGGTTGCAGCTCTATTTGTGCTCGGATACCGCTATATTCCTGATTTTCTGATAGGTTAGAAAATATGACTGAGGACTGCTTCAACTCAGTCCTCAGCACTCACTCCTCGTCCCTCGTTTAGATACATCCGCAATCCAGATCGGGATTTCTGCGACCGATTGCATCAAGTGAGGTGGGAGTGTTTGATTTCATCAAATTTCCAACCTCTTCGCCTGCAAAAAGGTCGCTGTTTCCAGCATAGGTTTCCGCAACAGGATCAACAGAAACAGACGAAGTTGTCGTATAGCCCTGATAATTTGCGGTAAGATCGGGATTCTTGAAGACATCTTCCCAGTCAGCTGTAGCTGTAGTAGCGACAAGCATCAAGGTTGCTGCAAGTATGGTTTTCATGGCTCTATCTCCTGAGTGTCAATCGGTAAGTAGCGGGAATAACGCCCCGCTCCTAACCATATAGACATCATAAATGAGAATTAATTACACAAATATTTGGAATTATGCAATATAAAGATCTCAGAGACTATATTCGGCAGCTTGAGCAGATCGGTGAACTGAAACGCATCCAGGCTGAAGTCGACCCCTATCTTGAGATCACGGAGATCTGTGATCGCACCCTCAAAGCAGGAGGTCCGGCACTGTTGTTTGAGAATGTCAAAGGCTCCGACATGCCTCTGCTGGGGAATCTTTTTGGCACCACCAAACGGGTTGCCATGGGCATGGGAGAGGAGTCTGTCGAGGCGTTGAGGGAGGTAGGCAAACTGCTGGCGCAATTAAAAGAGCCCGAACCTCCAAAAGGTGTGCGCGATGCCTGGGAAAAATTACCGGTTTTCAAAAAGGTGCTGGACATGGCGCCAAAAAACATCAAGAAAGCCCCCTGTCAGCAGATTATTGTCGAGGGCGATGATGTCGACCTGTCGAAAATCCCCGTGCAGACCTGCTGGCCGGGAGATGTTGCGCCTTTGATTACATGGGGTCTGGTTGTGACCCGTGGCCCACGAAAATCCCGCCAGAATCTGGGTATTTACCGCATGCAGGTGCTTGCTCGCAACCGCGTTATCATGCGCTGGCTGGCGCATCGCGGCGGAGCACTCGATTATCGTGACTGGCAACAACAGCATCCGGGCGAACCTTTCCCCGTTTCTGTGGCGCTGGGAGCGGATCCTGCGACTATCCTGGGAGCGGTAACCCCCGTTCCTGATTCGCTCTCTGAATATGCTTTCGCCGGATTGCTGCGTGGCAGCCGTACGGAGGTCACGCAAAGTATTGGCAATGAACTGCAGGTTCCTGCCAGTGCAGAGATCATCCTCGAAGGCCATCTGCATCCAGATGATATGGCGCAGGAAGGGCCATTTGGGGATCACACCGGTTATTACAATGAGGTTGAGAGTTTCCCGGTATTGACCATCGATCGCATTAGCATGCGGCCGGATCCCATCTATCACAGCACCTACACGGGGCGTCCTCCGGATGAGCCTGCAATTCTGGGTGTGGCGCTGAACGAGGTATTTGTGCCGATATTGCAGAAGCAGTTTCCTGAGATCACCGATTTTTATCTGCCGCCTGAGGGATGTTCGTACCGCATGGCCGTGGTGAGCATGAAAAAAGAGTACCCCGGACACGCCAAGCGGGTGATGTTTGGTGTGTGGTCATTTTTGCGACAGTTCATGTATACCAAGTTCGTGATTGTCACGGACGATGATATCGATGTTCGCCAGTGGGATGATGTGATCTGGGC
>JAUXDV010000133.1 GCA_030620735.1 Gammaproteobacteria bacterium | reverse complement strand
CCGCGACGGCATGACTATCCACGGCTATCTGACGCTTCCCGGGGGCGTCGCACCCCGCAATCTGCCGCTGGTGATGTACATACACGGCGGGCCCTGGAAACGCAACTACTGGCGCTCCGACCCCTATGTACAGTTCCTGGCTAATCGCGGCTACGCCGTGATGCAGGTGAACTATCGTGGCTCCGCCGGCTACGGCAAACGCTACCTCAATGCCGGCATCCGTGAACTTGGTACGGGAGCCATGCAGCATGACACCACCGACGCCGTTGAATACCTGAAGAAAAAAGGGATCGCCGATCCCAAACGCATTGCCATTTTTGGCGGATCTTTCGGCGGCTACGCGACCTTGGCCGGTGCTGCCTTCACACCCGATATCTATGCCTGCGGCATACCCTACGTGGCTCCCTCGAACCTGGTCACCCTCACCGAAAGCTTCCCGGACTACTGGAAGCCGTTTCTCGAAAACACCTGGTACAAGTGGATCGGTAATCCCGGCATAGCGGCTGATCGTGAGGAGATGATCGAACGCTCACCACTATTCAAAGCAGACCGCATCAAGGCGCCTCTGCTGGTAATACATGGCGCCAACGATCCGCGCGTGCAACAACGCGAAGCCGATCAGCTCGTAATAGCCCTGCGTGACAGCGGCAAGCCGGTGGAATACCTCGTTGCGCCAGACGAGGGGCACGGTTTCAACGCCGCCCACAATCGCATGGCCATGGCGGCGGCCATCGAGCAATTTCTCGCCAAACATCTGGGCGGCCGCTACCAGGAGAAGGTGCGCCCGGCGACACGCAAACGGCTTGCCGAGATCAGGGTGGATGTATCAACGCTGAAAACAAGTTCGCCGAATAGCGACTAAGGGAGCTCTGATCGAATCGCTGCGCTCTTCAATCAGAACTCCCTTACAAGTTTTTTATGGGGGAAGGGGCGTATATCAATGGCTTATGATCCATTTCTTGTTAACCCTTCCCCCAAACCCCCATCCCTTCGATTCATTCAGAACATGGATAAGCATGGTAATTCTCTACCCATTGACATTTTTTCAATGAGAGATTTACCACAAGGTCTATTATTCTGATAGTAGAGATCGTGAAATCGTCAGGTGATCCGGGCATGAAACCAACCATCAGTGTCATCAGGGAAGAAGAGAAGTAATCATGCAACGCCGCCGCTTACTTTCCTACCTGGGGCTTGGACTGCTTGGCCTCTGCAGCGGAGCCCTGGGTAGAGAGAAGAGAGAGCAAATGCGCCATAAGAAGAGAGGGGCCAACAGTAAGCCCGTCACACTGTTTCTCTGCGGCGATGTCATGACCGGCCGCGGCGTCGACCAGATACTACCCTACCCCTCTTCCCCCGAGATCTACGAACCCTATATGACCTCGGCCCGGGACTATGTGAAGATAGCAGAGGAGGCCAACGGCCCTATTCCTGCGCCTGTCGCCTTCGATTATATCTGGGGTGATGCGCTGGAGGAGCTCGAGCAGGTGGCGCCGGATCTGCGCCTCATCAATCTGGAAACCGCTGTCACACGCAGCGATGCCTACTGGCCACGCAAGGGGATCAACTACCGCATGCACCCGGACAACTTCCCCTGCATCGAGTCGACTGGTATCGACGCGTGCATCCTGGCCAACAACCATGTCCTGGACTGGGGTTACAAAGGACTCGAGGAGACGCTCGATACAGTAGCGGCAGCGGGCATGAAGAGTGTCGGTGCAGGAAGAAACAGCAGAGAGGCCGAGGATCCGGCTGTGTTCGAACTGCCTGGCGGCAGGCGCGTCATTGTGCTGGCCTTTGCCCACACCTCCAGCGGCGTGCCCCCGGAGTGGCAGGCCGATCCAGAGCGGGCAGGAATCTTCCTCATCGAGAGTCTGAATGATGCGGCCATCGAGAAGATCGCCAGCCAGGTCGCCGCGCTGAAGCAGGCGGGCGATCTGATGGTGATATCGATCCATTGGGGCGGCAACTGGGGCTACCGTATCCCCCGCGAACAACAACGCTTTGCCTACGGCCTCATCGACCGTGCTGCTGTGGATGTTGTGCATGGCCACTCCTCGCATCACCCCAGGGGGATCGAGATCTACAACGACCGTCCCATACTTTACGGCTGCGGCGACTTCCTCAACGACTATGAAGGTATCAGGAGCCATTCGGAGTACAGGGGTGACCTGGCGCTGATGTATTTTCTCACCCTTGACCCACGCAGCGGCAGGTTGCTGCGCCTGCAGATGACGCCACTGCAGATCCGGAGGTTCCGTCTGCATAGAGCTTCGAAGCCGGACACACAATGGCTGGCGCAAACCATGGACAGGGAGTGTCGTCGCCTGGGCGCAAGCCTCAGGAGAAATGCCGGGGGGCGCTTCGAGCTTTATTGGCAGTAAAAAGAGGGATTTCCAGCCACTACGCCTGGGTTGTTGTTAGCAGCACGCTCATTGGTGGTACAGACCTGAACTACCAGAATCTCGATTTGCAAGAATTACTGCATCGACAATAAACCACCAGTATCGACCGCACATGGGTTATGCATGAGATAGTACGAAACGAATTTGCAACCCTGTAAGTTAACGCTGGATGGCATTTATGCGTTAGGCTGCACGGGGTATTCAATACCATTGATGAGAGATGGCGCCTCTTTATCCTGCTCCTGATAATTGATCAAGGCTTTATCAAAACTCGATGTGGCGTAGCAATATTGGCATCCCAGAATGCAGGTATCGTAGACACCTATGTCACGGCTTTCCACACAGCCGCACGCTTCTCGTTGGCCTTTATCTTTCTTGTGGGTCACATCGATATCGAACACCTCTCGAATGTATTTGTCGTCAATGCACTTGCCGGGTTTGATACCAAGATGAGATAGATTGAGTTCTTCTGCACAACTGTTCAACTCCATTTCTCTTTTGGAAGCGATGCCCTGCATTTCCCGAAGCATTGACTCGTGAAGTGATGGTTGATATTCCAGTGGTATATGCAATGCTTCAGCGATCTGATGCAGCCTGACAGATTCCCACCCATTCTCTTCTGCAAGCATCAGGGCAGTATCGACGATTGATTGTCCAAAGACCTCGACACGCAAATCAAATTGAATAGAGATCATCAGTAAACACGATTTGGCATGGCTGGAACTGGATCGTGATTAGTTTGTTTTAAATGCAGCAATTGACGCTACCTAAGGAGTTTCACCAATGAGACAAACGCGCCAAGCGCCTGCTGGTAGTCAGGCTGACTCATAAGAAACCCGCTATTGTGATCGCCCCGCATCCTGAAGAAGGATTTTGGTTTATTGGCCGCCTGAAAGACCTTCTCGCCAAGATGGTATGGAATGATCTCATCGTCGGGGCTGTGCAACATCAGCAGCGGAGACGTTATCCGCATGACATGTGCCGCAGTATTAAAGTCGTAACGCAGGATAATCAATCGGGAAAGAACGGGGAAAAGCACATTGGCGATATCTTTGGCGGAGCTGAATGTAGACTCAAGAATCAACCCGCCTGGCTCAACCTCCGCAGCCAGTTCTGCCGCAACGGCACCGCCGAGCGAGCGGCCGAAGAGGATGATATCTTCCCGTTCGAACCCTCGCTCATTGGTCAGATATCGCCAGGCTGCCCTGGCGTCATTATAAAGTCCCTCCTCATCAGGCTTGCCCTGGCTGTTGCCGTAACCCCGGTAGTCAAATATAAAGAGATTCAGGCCAAGCCGGTGAAAAATCTCCACGGAGGCGCCGCGATGGGAGATATTCCCTGCATTACCGTGAAAAAAGAGCAGCACTTGTTTAGATCCATGGTGAGGGATATACCAGCCATGCAAGCGCACATCATCCTCTGTATGCAGAAAGACATCCTCATAGGCAAGTCCCCACTCTGCAGGTGTCTGACCAAGCGCTGTGTACGGGAAAAAAACCATCGATGACTGTCGCAGATACATACA
The DNA here is from genome assembly GCA_030620735.1 of Gammaproteobacteria bacterium. Taxonomy (GTDB): domain Bacteria; phylum Pseudomonadota; class Gammaproteobacteria; order Chromatiales; family Chromatiaceae; genus Sva-25. The sequence continues at coordinate 1,898 of JAUXDV010000133.1, read as the reverse complement.
GCTATTCAGCAAGGCCATTCCAAGCAGCAGGATCAGAATATTTTTTATGATTCGGTTTTTCATATTAATGTTCGGTGGATGATGAACATCCTGTCGTTTCACTGCGTAGATTCCGTCCCGGATTGCACCACCATGCCAAACTTGCGCGCCTGGGACATGAGGCTTTCAACCCTGATGGCTGTAGCCGGGGTGATGGCAAGACCGGCTGCGCGCAACATCCGCGCTGTCCAGACATTGCAGGTGTTGAGCAGATGGTAGCTCTCCCCGGAGAGATAGAAGCGGCTGTTTCCGTAGATGCCTGGCCCCAGTGATCTTGCATTTCCACTCTCATCCAGGGAAAAACTTGCAGCAAGAGTGGTGGCAAGATGTTCAAAACCGGCAGATGACAACTCGATCCTGATGATCTCGCTGTAGGGAAAATAGGCCGGTACGGGAGTGTTGAAGCCGACAATGTGAAGCACACTGGCGGTAGGCAACAGGGCCGCCTTGACGATGAGTCCCCCGTGGGGATCCGGTGTCCGATAGTAATCCATATCGCCCCAGCCCACCTCCAGATATTGTGCGTCGGCAAAGCCCCCAAGAGCCGGCCAGGCATTGCCGGGGATATCTGCGCGCCGCAAGACGATCCCGGCGTGCCAGCCGTGGCTCACCAGATAGATCGTTTTACGCGGCTCGCTTTCAACCGGAGCAGGTGTCTCCCTGACCGACACTGCGCAGGCGCTGCTACTGACCGCGAGCAGCAATAGCCAGATTCGAATCACTATTCACTCTCATACCTCCCCTGCCTTGCCAGGCTATTCAATCTTGCTCGATTCAACAGGGCTTGTTGAGTTGCCGCATCATTTTCTGCTTTACCCTGCCAGGCAAACAAGGCGGGATGTTGTAATGCGCGTCCATAGGAGATACTGAGTTGCCATGGGGCGTCATCTCCCGGCTGGTTGATGGCGTTGAGATTTTGAGTCGCTTCTTCCGGATCCTGCCCGCCAGAGAGAAAATTAATACTGGGAACAGCTGCAGGTACGGTTCGGCGAAGAACTTTGAGTGTTTCACCGGCAACTTCTTCCGGGTCCGCGGTGCGTAAATCTATACCAGGCACTATCATATTTGGCTTGAGTATCATGAGTTCCAGACTGACATGGTGCTTGTGCAGGGCATGGAAAACTGAATGCAACACATTTTCGGTGACTTCCGCACAACGATCTATATCGTGACTTCCATCCATTAACACTTCGGGCTCGACAATAGGAACTATGCCTGTTCCCTGACAGACCGCAGCATAACGCGCAAGCATTTCTGCATTGGCATGCAGCCCCAAATGGGAAGGATTTGCATCGGTGATGGCATAGACCTCCCGCCACTTGGCAAAGCGTGCTCCTTGCGCCTTATATCCTTCAAGTCTTTCTGCCAGACCATCCAGACCATAGGTAATTGAATCACCAGGCGCACCGGGCAATGGTCCCTTTCCTTTATCAACTTTGATACCCGGAACAATACCCTGTTGCCAGGCTAATTCAGCAAGTGGCGTACCGTCACTGGATTTTTGGCCCAGTGTTTCTTCAAACAGAATAACACCTGATATGTATCTACCAAGATCAGGGGTACTCAATAACAGACTTCTATAATGACAACGGTTTTCCTGCGTGGACTCTACGTTTATGGCTGCAAAACGTTTTGCGATGGTTGGAGAGCTTTCATCGATTGCCAGGATGCCGCGTGCGCCATCAACCATATCATTAATAGTTTGTTGTAGCTCTGTTGTAATACTCATGGCTAAATACCTCGTTCAATTAGTTAGTGTCTCGTAGCCGTACAACACGGACTACTCATATGCCACTGCTCGTTTAACCGTCTCCATGCCATTCCCGCAAGGTGGTCCGGATCCCTCAATGTCAGCGCTC
>JAUXDV010000075.1 GCA_030620735.1 Gammaproteobacteria bacterium | reverse complement strand
GAGGGCATTCAGCAGATGGAGAAATCCCGGCAGCAGTGGGGCATAAAACGCTTTGACCTGATGCAGATTCATAACCTGGTCGACTGGGAACGACATCTTGAAACCCTGAAGCAGATGAAGGCTGATGGAAAGATTCGCTATATCGGCATTACCACCTCACATGGCCGATACCATGGCCAGCTAACAGATCTATTGAGAAAACACGATTTTGATTTTGTACAACTCACCTATAACATAGGAAACCGCAGTGCTGAATCCTCCCTGTTGTCGATCGCACAGGAGAGGGGTATCGCCGTTATCGTCAATCGCCCCTATCAACGAGGTCATCTTTTCCGCCAGGTGAAAGCAAAGCCGTTACCTGTATGGGCGCAGGAGATTGACTGCAGCAGTTGGGGGCAATATTTCCTGAAATTTGTTGTCTCGCACCCGGCGGTAACCTGTGCAATACCGGCCACCACCAAGGTAAAGCACATGAAAGACAATATGCAGGCTGGCAGAGGGCGACTGCCAACGGCCAAGCAGCGAATACAAATGATCAACTATTTTGAATCGCTCTAGGAGCCTGTCCGAGAATAGGGACTGTAGCGAGGGGACGCCATTTTGAGTCAGATTTATCGTGCATTTGAGGCGAATAACTGGTCTATTTAACGAGAATGGACGGAAAATCTGGCCAAAATGGCGTTTCCGCAGTAGGTCTTCTATTCTCGGACAGGCTCCTAGTATCGACATATCCATGTCAGACTTACACTGCTCTGCATATCTCTGTTAGCATAATCTCTGGAAACTTCTCAATAATTCCGCGCAGGAAGCAGGGTTGGGAGTCTGCGTATCAGGGCTGTATAAAACAGGGATGTTTTATCCGAGCTTACAGGGACGTATTCACGCGTCCCTGACATGCTGATCCCATCCCGGCGCGGCATCAAACAATACACGGTCTTTTTGAGAAGTTACAATCTCTGTATATTTGACTGTTTCTAAACAAAAAGGAGAGATAGTATGAAGACAGTAGATGCAATTCAGGCTCTCATCTCAATTGATGAGCTATCGTCAATAACCACAACACAGGTCTGTTTTTCAAACAGCAATTCCGACTAAAAGGAGAGTAATCATGATAAAAGCCTTTGCAGCATTTGAACCCAAGGGAGAACTTCAACCCTTCGAATATGATCCGGGTGAGTTAAAAGCCCATGAGGTTGAAATCGATGTTCACTACTCTGGGATTTGCCATAGCGATCTGAGTGTCATCGACAATGAATGGGGCATGACACAATACCCCGTCGTGCCCGGGCATGAAGTGGTAGGAAAGATTGCCAAAGTCGGTGATCATGTCAAGCATTTGACGGTCAGTCAGATAGTGGGACTGGGCTGGCATGCGGGCTACTGCAACGCATGCGCGCTTTGTCACAGCGGCGACCATAACCTGTGCGCCACCGCACAGCCAACTATCATCGGTCATCACGGCGGCTTTGCTGACAAGGTGCGCGCGGATGCTAACAGTGTGGTTCCTATTCCGGACGGTGTTGAGCTGGAGTCTGCCGGCCCGCTGTTTTGCGCCGGGATTACTGTTTTTAATCCGCTGGTTCAGTTCGATATAAAACCCACCGACAAAGTGGCGGTGATTGGCATCGGCGGTCTCGGCCATCTGGCGCTGCAGTTTCTGAATGCATGGGGCTGCGAAGTAACGGCATTTACCTCCAGTGAAGAAAAAAAGAGAGGAGCTCTGAACCTGGGTGCTCACCATACATTGAACTCCCGTGATCAGAGTGAAATCGAGGTGGCGGCAGGCCGCTTTGACCTGATCATCTCCACGGTTAACGTTAAGCTGGATTGGAATCTCTATCTCGGCACGCTGAAACCTCGTGGCCGTTTACACTTTGTCGGTGCGACTTTAGATCCGCTCGATATCAATGTATTTTCACTCCTCATGGGGCAGCGTTCGGTATCGGGGTCTCCGGTTGGCAGTCCTTCAACCATTGCCAGGATGCTTGAATTTGCCACTCTCCACAACATCAAGCCGGTCATTGAGAAATTCAGCTTTGATGACATCAATGAGGCTATCACAAGATTAAGGAGCGGCCAGGCGCATTATCGCATTGTGCTTCATCGTGATCTGGCCAAAATAAGATACTGAAGACTTCACCTATAATAGAACAGGATAAATCCATGCAATATTCGTTACTCTTCTTGTCATTCATGCTGCTCCATACGACGGTGCATGCACTTGAATCGGCTCCCAGTTATCAAGCATCGCTTCACAAATTTATGGAAAAATCCAAAGCCTCCAAATCACCTTTTTCTGAAAAAGATCGAGCGATAATGAAAAAATCCGACGAATCCCTGGCAAGCAGTCTGCCTGATCCAGGTATCAAGGTTGGCGAGAAGGCCCCGGACTTTACTTTGAAAAATGCGTTTGGAGAAGAGATAAGTCTCAAAGAAGAGCTAAAAAAAGGCCCGGTTATCCTGGTGTTTTATCGCGGCGCCTGGTGCCCATTCTGTAATATGCATTTGCATGTATTGCAAGAGAGTCTGCCGCAGTTTAAAAAATATGGCGCTCAATTAATCACCATCACACCACAAACACCGGATAAATCAGCCGAACAAATCGGCAAAGATGGCTATCCTTTTGAAGTCCTGAGCGATTTAGATAGTCAGGTCATGAAGGATTACAGGCTTTATTTTGAACTACCCGATGACCTGGTTGCTGTATACAAACACGTTGGACTGGATATCGAAGCCTTTAATGGCAAAGGACGTAATGTATTACCTGTGCCCGGTAGTTTCGTCATTGATAAAAATGGAGTTGTGAGAGCCATGCAGGCCCGCACAGACTATAAGTTGCGTATGGAGCCGGAAACAATTATTGAAGCGTTGATGCAGATCTCAGCTGATAACTAGAAACGTAGGCAAGCGAACAATGAAAAAAATAGTTGCGCTCATTGTACTCGCCATCACTTTAAACAGCTGTGCAACCCGGGAATGGAATGCAGGGATACATGATGCCGATGTAGAGAGAGACTACATCTTCCAAAACCGTCTTCCAAAAAACAATGCCCAGGACACCTTTGTCGTGCTGGTTTTTTCAGGAGGAGGGACCCGCTCGGCCGCCTTTGCTTACGGGGTACTGGAAAAACTGCGCGATACACCAATCACGATCAATGGCAAATCCAGGCGTTTACTGGACGAGGTCGATGTGATCAGCTCCGGACCCGTTGATGCTTCCTGAGTGTTGCCGCCAGGCGTGTTCCACAGAAGCGCCTCCTGGATCTGCTCTTTCTGTTGTGACAGATCCTCGCGCAGTATTTTCTGCTCCATCCTTGCTTCCGGCTCATCATCCTGGTTTGCACTCAGCGGAACGTTTTCGATTTCAACGAGATCGGGCTGTATGCGCTGAAAACGCCTCGCATTTTCGTTTCGCAGAATTGTTGTCAACCACCCCTTTTCCGCTTTGTCATCCTTGATCTGATGGAGGTTTCTCCATGCCCGGGTAAAAGTCTCCTGTACCAGATCTTCAGAGATATGCTTGTCGTGGAACAGCCACATTGCATAGCGGAACAAGTCAGGCGAGTAATTCTCCACCAGCGCTTCAAAACGCTTCTATTTGCTTATCATCATATTCCCTTGCACGGATAATTGAACGCCCTCTGCTATCAAATAAGACATTGTGCCGACAGGTTTTCTTACAGGCAGGCAATAATATTTTCAAACAATCATGTAAGTATTCTCGATTTACCGGGTTCTTTTTTATCATGCTGTTGAATTATCCGAACGCCCATCAACGACCTGGATTCTGCTATGATTTGTCTCACTGCCATACCCGTCGCACATCCACGGTCAGCATTTCATATGAATGAAAAACCAAACCTGCAGCGCTGTCCTGACCCACAGACCAAGTGCAAAGAGTGTCCGATTCGGACCATGACACTGTTTCGTGACGTTTCTGAAAATGACCTTGTCTGGATGCAGGAGTTTCGTGACACCCAGTATTTGCTTCCTGACAGAGAGATCCTTTTTCAGGAGGGCGAGACCGCACACACGCTCTACACCCTGTTTGATGGCTGGCTGATTCTTTTCAAGACTCTCGACAACGGCAAACGCCGGATCATGCGTTTTTTACTTCCCGGTGATTTTTTCGGATTTCAGGTCGACGGCATTGGACCAGCGTCAGGATACATGCACAGCTCACAAGCCCTGATGGAGAGTACGCTGTGTGCATTTCCAGTCACCCGGTTTCGATCAATGATGCAAAAACAGCCGCAGCTGACAGCTAGGCTCGCAGAGATGGAAATGCATGACATGAACCTGTGCCAGAACCACCTGATTGATGCAGCCCGCAACAGCGCCAGACAACATATCGCCTTTCTGTTACTGGAACTCTTTCACAGAGTGCGCAGACAGATACGCAGCGGCTACGACGGAAAAACCAACTCGATCGTCTTCCCACTCACCCGGGAGGACATAGGCGATGCCATAGGTCTGACGTCTCATCATGTCAATCGCATACTCCAGGAGATGGAGAGAGAGGGACTCATCCTGTGCCAAAAAAAACGGCTCTCAATTCTGAACGAGAAGGCATTCATGGAGATCGGTCAGTTTGAACCCGGTATGATTTTGCCGAAGCATCTTATTTAACCTGGATGTTTCATGCTTCGCGCAATGATCACCCGAAGGTTTATTCTCACAAGCGATTTCCGAAGGAGACCTATGATTGAACACTTCAATATGCTGTCAGTTGTCAGACAAATATTTACAACAGCACTGCTCGGCAGAGAGATCCTCTCTCTGAAATTCCCCAGGCTGTCAAGACGAGGAGCGAAGGCCGCTGTTGGAATTCTTATCTTAGCTTTGTCAGCATCGAGTTTTCAAGCCTGTGCGGATGAAGTCGAGAAAGTCCTGTTCCTCGTATTTGAAAGTGGCGAAGTAATTGCTTCTAATACCAGATCTGGCCGCTTCGACCGGCTGAAGTTGCATGCCGAGGAACATATTCTTGATTATCAGGTGGCAAACGCAACTGCAGTCGTGATCACCAACAGGCGTTTTGCTGCTTATGGTGTGTTTTTCGGAGGATGGCAGAGCAAACGGATCAAGGCCGGCGAAAAACTACAAGCGATGGAAGTGGAGGATTATTCTGCGACACTGGTTACCAGTGATCGCATCCTCAATTTTTCAGGAAGAAGCGGGGCCTGGTCAGAGACCCGCAGGCGAGTGCAGTGAACTGCTCCCCTGTCGGGGATTCGAAAATGCCGAAAGGTGTCCTTTGATATGCCTGCACGAATGGCAAGAGCTGTTATTCAACATCTATGGATGACAAACTTTTTTCGCTATTTGTGCTTTTTCGATCGTCAGGATATTGAACGACAGAGGATGGTTCTGCTGACATAATATCTCATCCGCCCTCTAGTCTTGTAGAGAGATGTCGAGCAGAGCACTGCAAATAACCCGTTAAGGGTGTGGTTCATGCCAAGAACTACTTCAGTTCGCCTCCACTCTTGATACCCTTCACGGCAACATCAGTGGGAACAACCGCATTGGCAATATAGCGGAAATTCACCAGTGCGGCCTGATAACCATCACCTTCCGGCACCTGCGCCCCGGCAGTGGCATCCTTGACCACTGTGACTTCAAAGCCCTGTTCCATCAGTTCACGCAGGTGTGATTCGGTGCACAAGTTTGCCGACATGCCTGCCAGGATGACTTTGTTGATGCCGCGTTTGCGCAGCTGTAATACCAAGTCGTTGCTGTCCGGACCGTACAACTTGTGCGGACTGGTGACGACTGTCTTGCCATCCTGAATATAGGGTTTATAGACAGCCAACCAGTCAGCGCCCCCGGATTGGGCAGTCCAGCCAGCACATTTGTCACACTGCTTATCGTGAGTGTCGCGACTATTCCCATTGCGACGACTGATTGTTTTATCAAAGAAATCATAATGAATCTCCTCATTTAGCGTTGGTTTGACGTATGTTGATACGTACAGCCATATACGAGTAAAGGATCTCTAACGGTTATACGGCTGTTTATCCGTGTGGTTCTACATTTACCTCCATACCAGAAAAAGGCGCATACTTTCATCAGCATGATAGCCTTGCGGCTACAAGCTGTGCATGACAAGCCAGCTATGTTCACGCTGACGCTCTACTTATCGGCAGCGATCTTTACCATAATGTGCGCATACGGGGTATCCTTCCACATCACGTAGACCGGACCATTCGGGTCTGTGGATAAACCTGCAAGCATTGCACTATCGGGTACGACGACCATCAGATGAGGCCCCTCCTTTACCCAGTCGTCACTTTTATCAGGTTCTGTGGCATAGGGGTCGCTGTTGCTGACTCCAAGGGCGGTCCCTTCTCCAGCAAGCATGTACGAGACGCTGAATTTATCGGGCTTGAAGGCCTTCTTGTTCAACATCGCGGTTATGAGGGAATCCCAAACCGCCTCGTTGCACATCGGCCCGATGATCTTCTGTTGCGGATAACAGGTGTAGCTGTTTGAGCCTTTTCGCAGGACAGTGCCATCAGGCGCCTTGATGGTAGCGTTTGCTGCGACGGCTTTACAGCATGGTTTGCCTGTTTATACCTTTGATCAACACTTCGAGCATATTTCTGGTTTGATATTGAGGTAAGAGGTTCGTGCGCATAGCCAGCACGATGCCAGGGAAATCTGATAACGGATACAAGTTTTCCAGGGATGTGATCTATGATCGCTATGCTGACTGATGAACAAAGCTTTCATTGACACCAATGTCATTAATTTATGCTAATGGCGTCCGTGACGAGCAAAAGCAGAAGAGAGCGCTGGCGATACGCCATGATCCGATTTTTCAGCTCGACGTGCCCGAAACCTGCCCCGGTGTTCCGACAGAGATGCTGCGGCCGGAAAATCAGGATGTTTCCAATGCAAATTATCCTTTATAATACGCGGTTTGTCGGGGGGTGGAGAAGGAAGTATTATTCTCCATGCTCCCTGCATGCTTGTTCCTTTGATTTGATTTTTTCATGTGTCCTTTCGTATGGGTCACCACTGAGGTTTTAGAATGCCGCAAATTACACTTCCAGACGGTTCATGCCGCGATTTTGATCACCCCGTTACTGTTTTCGATGTTGCCGCATCGATTGGCCCCGGTCTTGCAAAAGCCGCATTGGCCGGCCGTGTGGACGGTGCGCTGGTCGACACTTCGCATCTCATCGATGCCGATGCCGAACTGGCCATCATTACCGACAGGGACGATGATGGCCTGGAGGTGATTCGCCACTCAACGGCGCATCTGCTGGCGATGGCGGTGAAGGAACTCTTCCCGCAGGTGCAGGTGACTATCGGTCCAACCATCGATGACGGCTTCTATTATGACTTCTCCTCCGAACACGCCTTCACGCCGGAAGACCTTCTAGCCATCGAAAAAAAGATGTCAGAACTGGTCAGGGCCAATATCGTTATTAGCCGCTCCGAGATGGAGCGTGACGATGCGGTTAAATTTTTCCGCCAGCTTGGAGAGGAATACAAGGCCGAGATCATTGCTTCTATTCCTGACACCGAGCCGCTGTCGCTCTACACCCAGGGAGAATTCACGGATCTCTGCCGCGGTCCGCATGTGCCCTCGACCGGCAAGCTGAAGGCTTTCAAGTTGATGAAGGTAGCCGGCGCCTACTGGCGGGGCGACTCCGACAATGAGATGCTGCAGCGCATCTATGGCACGGCCTGGCGTGACAAAAAGGAGCTCAAGGCCTACCTGAAACGCCTGCAGGAGGCGGAGAAACGCGATCACCGCAAGATCGGCAAGGCGCTGGATCTGTTTCACTCGCAGGAAGAAGCGCCGGGAATGGTCTTCTGGCACGACAGAGGCTGGCAGATCTATCTGACAATCGAGGATTATATCCGCAGCAAATTGCGTGATCATGGTTACCAGGAGGTGTGTACTCCGCAGATCATCGACCGCTCCCTGTGGGAGAAGTCGGGTCACTGGGAGAAGTTCAAGGAGTTGATGTTCACCACGGCATCCGAGAACCGTGACTATGCGATCAAGCCGATGAACTGTCCGGCGCATATCCAGATCTATAATCACGGCCTCAAATCCTACCGCGATCTGCCGCTGCGCCTGGCGGAGTTCGGCTCCTGCCACCGCAACGAGCCATCAGGTACGCTGCATGGATTGATGCGGGTGCGTAATTTTGTGCAGGATGATGCGCATATCTTCTGTACCGAAGAACAGGTTTTGGATGAAGTCTCCGCCTTTATCGACCTGCTGTTCGAAGTGTATCGGGATTTCGGTTTTGACGAGGTGCTGGTGAAGTTTTCGACGCGTCCTGAGCAGCGCGTCGGCGCCGATGCGTTGTGGGACAAGGCCGAGAAATCGCTGCAGGATGCCCTCGACATGAAGGAGCTGGAGTGGGAGCTGCAGCCGGGCGAGGG
>JAUXDV010000264.1 GCA_030620735.1 Gammaproteobacteria bacterium | reverse complement strand
GCGTTGAATGTGACGGGCAGGTGCTGGTGCTGCACGACATTCTGGGACTCACTTCAGGCCATGTTCCAAAATTCGTCAAAAACTTCATGCAGCAGGGCGGCACGATTCAGGATGCAGTTGGCGCCTATGTTGCAGCAGTCAAGGATGGCTCTTTTCCCACGGCAGAACACTGCTTCACATAAAATTTTCGTGGTCAGATGACAGCAACATGCCAACCTGCCCCTTTATCAAAGGGGGATTGAGAGGGATTTATTGATATTCACATGAAAACAGTCAATACCATTATTGCATTGCGTCACACAATTGCTGCATGGCGCAGCAGCGGTGAGCGCATTGCTTTTGTCCCTACCATGGGGAATCTGCATGACGGGCATCTGGCGCTGATCGATGAAGCGAAAAAACAGGCTGACCACACTGTTGCCAGTATCTTTGTCAACCCGCTGCAATTTGGTGAGGGAGAGGATTTCGAGACCTATCCACGAACCCTGGATGAAGACAGCAGCCAGCTGGCCAGCCATGGTGTCGATCTGCTGTTTGCTCCTCCTGTTGAGGTGATGTATCCGCTGGCGCAACAGCAGCAAACCAGGGTAGAAGTCCCCGAAGTCTCCGATATTCTCGAAGGCGTGTTTCGTCCCGGCTTTTTTGTCGGCGTCGCCACAGTGGTGTGCAAGCTCTTCAACATGGTACAGCCGGATATCGCCATATTCGGCGAGAAGGATTTTCAACAGCTGCATATCATCCGACGCATGGTGGAAGATCTGCAGATGCCTGTAGAGATTGCAGCCTCACCTACCGTGCGTGAGTCCGATGGTCTGGCAATGAGTTCACGCAACAGCTATCTGGATAGTGAGCAACGCAAAACTGCTCCTCTGATCTACCGCTGTTTGCAACAGGCGGTGGATGTGATAAATGGGGGGGGAGATGATTACGCACAGCTGGAATCAGCCGCCATAGCCACACTTGAAAAAGCAGGATTTGTGGTTGATTACTTTACGCTGCGCAATGCAGAGACCCTCAATCCGGCAAATGCAGGGGAGAAAAACCTGGTGATCCTGACAGCTGCCCGGCTAGGTCAGACGAGGTTGATCGACAACCTCAGCCTGAAGCTTTAATCTCAATGCTTGTGAAGGGAATTAACCACGGAACACACTGAATACACGGAAAGAAAATCAATGTGATTTCGTGTTGTCCGTGTGTTCCGTGGTTAAAAAGGGTGTGGCAGTTAACTATTTTGCGGGTGTTGTTTCTGACTTTTCGGCCGGGGCTTTTTCAGCTGGAGTAGCCGTTGCAGGAGCAGCCATCTGCGGAGAGGAGACCTTGACGTCCTTGCTCATTTCTGCAAGCAGGGCGCGCAGTTTCTCACTTTTTAGCTGCTGCTCGAGTTGTGGTTTGACGCTCTCGAGTGTTGGCGGTGCCTGGTCACGGCTATCTTCCAGAACAATGACATGCCAACCGAACTGCGTTTTGACAGGTTCTTTGGTATATTTTCCTTTCTCCATTGCCGCCAGGGCATCTCGGAACGGTTCGACCATCATGTCGGGGCTGAACCAGCCAAGGTCTCCGCCATCTTTGCCTGTCGGGCCGGTGGAGTTCTCTTTAGCGAGTTCGGCAAAATCAGCACCCCCGTCCAGTTTGACGATCAACTCCTTTGCTTTGGCTTCATCTTTGACAAGAATGTGACGCGCCTTGTACTCAACTGATTTGCTATCTTTTTGGGATTTATCGTAAGCCGCTTTGATTTCATCATCGCTGACTGTTTGCTGTTTCATCAACTCGCTGAGTGCAGCATCCCTGAGGACGATGCGCGTGTACATGGCGATAGCATCCTTGACCTCGGGTCGGTCGACAACACCCAGCTTCTTAGCCTCCTCACTGAGCAGTACAGTGGTGATCAGCTCACTGACAATCTGGTTCTGCGCCTGCTGGGGATCCTGCGGCAGCGGCAGTCCCTGGCGGCTGTCACGATATGTCAGCAGCGCAGGCATGCTGATATCGATTCCGTTGATGGTCAGAACCGGGCCCTGCGGCATGGCCGGGGTTTCAGCCGCCTGCAGGAGTGAGGTGGATAACAGCAGTGTGCTGGCAAATATGATTTTTTTCATTTAAAAAACTCGTTTGAATGGTTTAATGGTTACGTGTGAATAGACACCGGCATGCTGGTAGGGGTCGTCAGCGGCCCATTGTTCAGCATCTGCCAGCGATGAAAATTCGGCAACGATGAGGCTGCCGCTGAATCCCTCATCACCGGGATCCGGGGTGTCGATGGCCGGATGGGGGCCAGCAATGAGTAAACGTCCATCGTCGCGCAAAGCCTCCAGGCGTTGCACATGCGCAGGTCTTGCAGCAAGGCGTTTCTCAAGGCTGTTGGAGATATCCTCTGCGATAATAGCGTAGTACATCACTCTTCTTCAGTAGTTGATTGATTGACCGGCGCATTGGCAGCTTCATAGCTTTGCATATTCCGGGCAATATAGAAACCCTGCGCCAGGGCAAACAGGAAAGTCAGACCCATCAGGCCATACAGCTTGAAATTAACCCATGCATCTTCGCTAAAGTTGAACGCAACTGCAACATTTAATCCGCCAAGAACAATAAAAAAGAGGATCCATGCCATATTCAGGCTTTTCCACTTGCTCTCCGGCAACTCCACATTGGCTTCCATCATGCGTTGTGGCAGGGTTTTGCCGCCGATAAAAGGTGCAATGATGAAGGCCGATGCAAACAGCCAGTTGACAATCGTCGGCTTGATTTTTACAAAGGTGGGGTCTTGCAGCACCAATGTCAAGCCGCCGAAAAAAACAACCAGTCCCAGCGTCACCCAGTGCATGGTGGGAATGGCTCCGTCGCGCCGCCACAGATAGAATGCCTGCAGCAACGAAGTGATGATCATCACAGCAGTCGCGACATAGATACCGTAAATCTTGTAGGCGACAAAAAAGAGCAGCACAGGAAAAAGTTCAAAGAGTAGTTTCATGGGGGAAGGTTTTAAGTTTTAGGTTTTAAGATTTAGGTTAAGGAAGCTTCGCATATTTCGCATATATTGATGGGATGGGGGTTCGGGGGAAGGGCAAACAAAAAAATAAGCATAACAGATGATAGTTGCCCCTTCCCCCGTAGAAAAACTTGGATTAAGAAGCTCTGCTCTAAGCGCGCAGCGATTCGAGCAGAACTTCT
>JAUXDV010000037.1 GCA_030620735.1 Gammaproteobacteria bacterium | reverse complement strand
GTATAGACCATCACGTCGAATCCATCCTTGACCAGCTCTTCTGCCGCCCGCATGGTTGCCATCACATCCGGAAACAGCGTCTTTTCGTCACCAAGCACTTCGAGCTTGACCAGGTTGTGGCCGTCCAGCAGTTCGCGCGCCAGTCTGCAGGTGCGTACAGCGGTTTTTTGATCATAGCAGCCGGCAGTATTGGGAAGAATAGTGTATCGGTCCGGCGGAAGCACCTGCAGAATATTGGGTTCATCGCTGTTTTGTCCCATATTGGTACGGCGAACGGCGATGGTAACGATCTCTGCGCCGCTCGCTTCTATCGCCTTTTGGGTCTCATCCATATCCTTGTATTTTCCGGTTCCAACCAGCAGGCGTGAGCTGAAGGTACGCCCGGCAACTGTAAATGTGTCGTTTGAATTCATAAGTTTTAACTGCTGCTCTGTTAAGTTTTCAAAAAGCCCGTGTGAATGTCGTCATTGCGAGGGAGCCTAAGCGATCGCGGCAATCTCAAAACCAGATTGCCGCGTCGCCTCCGGCTCCTCGCAATGACATCGGTTACTCTGGTTTCCACGCAGGAGCGTGGGAACGAGGAAAGTCGCATGGATTATTCGCTTCGCTCACCCTTCGGGCCGCCCTGTAGGCGTTCAAAGCGCTTGCGCTTTAGTCCGGCTAAAAGCATGCCGGAATGACGAAGTTTTGCCAGTACTTCCAAGGATGGTGTAATTGTCAGCCACCACCAATAGCATGCACGATCTCCATCTCATCACCTGCCTTGAGATGATGTTTACTGAAAGTGGAGCGCGGAACCAGCTCCTCATTGACCTCGACGGCCAGGCGTTGGTCAGTCAGGTTCAATTCTGCGATCAGGTCAGCTACTGTGATGCCTTTTTCAAGAGTGCGACTGTCGCCATTGAGTAAAATTTGCATGGAAATCTTATTCCGCCTGTCGGTTGATGATAGGATTCTACAACAATTTTAACAAGAGTTTAGTCTGCGGGGTAGCGAATGACGCTTTGGAGTGAGGATATTATCTCTGTCGAGGAGGCTGAGACGCTGGATGGTCTCTTTTCAGTGCGCGTGCATCGTACGCCGGATGATGAAGCCTTCAGCTTTTTTGATCGCAGCGCCAGCAGTTGGGTCTCTTATACATGGCGTGAGATGCAGCAGTATATTGCCCGCTGGCAGCTGAGTTTGCGTCAGGAGGGGCTGTCCAGAGGAGATCGGGTCGGGGTGTTGCTGCGAAATTGTCCGCAGTGGGTGATGTTCGAGCAGGCCGCGCTCTCCCTGGGACTGGTGGTGGTGCCGCTTTATACCGATGATCGCCCGGACAACATTGGCTATATCATCGATGATGCTAACATTCGCCTCATGCTGATACAGGATGCCAGGCACTGGAAACGTCTGGCGCCTGTGATCGTTGAGTCTACTCCGGACGATGAAGGATCGCTGCAGCGTGTTCTGCTGCTCGATGAGAGTGATGAAGCGGCAAAATGTGAGCGTAATGACGATATTGTCATGCGTGTCGACAGCTGGCTGACAACGGAGCAGCAGGAGTATCAGCCGCGCCGGGGTGATGGTGACAAGCTGGCTACTATCGTCTACACGTCAGGCACCACCGGACGGTCAAAAGGTGTCATGCTGAGCCATCTGAATATACTCACCAATGCGCATGCCGGCTTAACCATGCTGGATTGTTATCGCCAGGATCACTTTCTCTCGTTTCTTCCGCTTTCACACATGTTTGAACGTACGGCCGGTTATTACGTGCCGATGATGGCGGGCGCCAGAGTGAGTTTTGCCAGGTCTGTGGTGCAGCTTGCCGAGGATTTCAAGAGCCGCAAGCCAACGCTTATCGTTGCTGTGCCGCGCGTGTTCGAACGGGTGCTCGGCAAGTTGAATGACCGTTTGAACAAAGGGCCACGATTTAAACGTATGCTCTTTAACCAGGCAGTCGATACTGGCTGGGATTATTTCCTGAAGCAGCAGGGGCGCGGCTCCTGGAAACCTTCACTGCTGCTGCATGGGGTTCTGGATAATCTTGTTGGTGCCCAGATTCGCGACGGACTCGGCGGCAACCTGCGCAGCGCCCTTATCGGTGGAGCGGCGCTGCCTCCACAGGTGGCAAAAGTCTTTTCCGGCCTGGGAATTACCATGATACAGGGTTATGGCCTCACCGAGACCAGTCCAATCCTCTCTGCGAATAGTCAAAATGATAATAAACCCGACAGTGTCGGGCAGCCGCTGCGTGGAACCGAGGTGAAGATCGGTGAGAATGATGAATTGCTGGCAAAAAGCCCTGGAATCATGCTTGGATACTGGAATAATCATGCTGCAACCAATGACGTGATCGATGCTGACGGCTGGTTTCACACGGGAGATCAGGCACGGGTTTCAGAATCCGGGCATGTTTACATCACCGGCAGAATCAAGGATATCCTGGTGCTCTCCAACGGAGAGAAAATTCCACCGGCGGATATGGAGAGCGCCATTGGCATGGATGAAATGATTGATCAGGTGCTGGTTGTTGGGGAAGGACGCTCTTACCTGACTGCATTGGTGGTCATCGATGAAGCATACTGGAGCGTCTCTGCAGCGGGAAAGCCCTATACAAATGAAGTGTTGAATGAAGAGGATGTCGTCAAGGATGTGTTGTCAAGAATTCGCAAGGGTCTGAAAGACTTTCCCGGCTACGCCAAGATTCGCAAGGCAACCCTGCTTGCCGAGCCATGGACACTGGAGAACGGACTGTTGACGCCAACGCTGAAGATCAAAAAAGCCAAGGTGCTGGAGCGTTATGCTGCCGAGATCGACGCCATGTATGCGCAAGGCCCGCGATAATAGACCACTCTTCCAAAGGGGGATCCGCCGGCTGAAGCCGATGGCGTATCTATGAGAGCAGGGCGACACTTTTGGCTTGCGCATAGACCAGCTTGCCGGGTTTTAAGTCCAGCACCGAGGCGGACTTGCGTGTCACCCGGGCCAGCATAGGGACATCGCCGCATATCAGCTTAACCATCATCTGTGCGTTTCCTGCGGGCGTGATCTCCTCGATGGTCGCGGGGAATATGTTCAGGATGCTGGTGCCGGACTGGTGCTCCAGGGTCAGGCTGACATCACGGGCGGTGACCCGGACTCTTACAGGGTGGCCCACCGGCAAATCATGGTGCGTGACGGTAAATCGTCCCCCTGAAAAATCCAGCAGAGTCAGGTCATACTCATCATCGTGTTCGGCAACCACCGCTTCGATGAGCGCTTCCGCGTCATTGCCATAAGCCAGGGGGAGATCAAGCCGGGTCAACATCTCTCCAATCGGCCCGGAGTCTCTCACGTGGCCGTCTTCTAGCAGCACCAGGTGATCCGCCAGGCGCGCCACCTCATCTGGCGAGTGGCTGACATAGATCACGGGAATATCCAGTTCGTCATGCAGCGACTCAAGATAGGGGAGGATCTCCTGCTTGCGTGCCTGATCCAGTGATGCCAGCGGCTCATCCATCAGCAGGATCCCGGGGCTGACCGCCAGCGCCCGCGCAATCGCCACCCGTTGGCGCTCACCACCGGAGAGCTGGTCGGCGCTGTGATCGAGCAGAGACCCGATACCGAGTAATTCGATAGCCCTCTTCATGGAGACTTTGCGTTCAGAAACCGGCACCCGCTTGACGCCATATTCGAGATTCCGCCGCACGTTAAGATGCGCAAACAGGCTGGCTTCCTGGAAGACATAGCCCAGGGGGCGCTTGTGGGGCGGCACGAAATGTAACCCCTCCTGCCACAGCATCTCACCCACGCGCAGGTAACCTTCACGACAGGGCTCCAGCCCGGCGATGGCGCGCAGCAGGGTGGTCTTGCCGCATCCCGAAGGGCCGAATACTGCTGTAATGCCGGTGGCGGGAATCTCCATATCCACATCCAGAACAAAATCATCCCGCTCGATGCGGAATCTGATTTCTATGCTCATGGCCGCACCAGCGAGAAGCGGCGATTGAGCGCGTATACGGTCATCAGCATGAGAAACGAGGCAATCAGCAGCCCCCCGGACAGCCAGTGGGCGTGACCATATTCGAGCATTTCAACATGATCGTAGATGGCGATTGACAGCACCTGGGTCTGGCCGGGGATGTTGCCGCCGATCATCAGCACCACGCCGAATTCGCCGACAGTGTGGGCAAATCCAAGCACAGCGGCGGTGAGGAAACCGGATCGTGCCAGCGGCGCGGCAACGGTAAAAAAACGATCCAGTGGCGAGGCGCGCAGGGTTGCCGCCACCTCCAGGGGGCGTTGGCCGATGGAGGCAAAGGCGCCTTGCAGCGGCTGCACGACAAAGGGCATCGAATACAATACCGAGCCGATGACCAGACCGGTAAAGGTAAAGGCCAGCGGCTCTCCGCCCAGCCGCTCCATCAGGCCGCCCACCGGACCTTCCGGGCCAAGGGCAACCAGCAGATAGAAGCCCAGCACGGTGGGTGGAAGCACCAGCGGCAGTGCGACCACTGCTTCCAGCATAAACTTGTAGCGCCAGCGGGTGCGCGCCATCCACCAGGCAAACGGCGTACCCAGCAACAGCAGGATCAGCGTGGTAACAGTTGCCAGTTTCAGTGTGATGGCAAGGGCAGCGAGGTCAGCGTCATTCAACATTATGGCGTAGCGTAGCCGAATCCGCGGATGATCTCCAGCGACTCATCGTTTTTCACGAATGCGAGAAAGGCGCGCGCGGCATCACTCTCTCTCAACAGCACCGCCTGCTGCTCGATGGGAGTGTAGAGTGATTGAGGGACCTTCCACAGTGAACCCTCTATGGCATGAGCGGGATCTATTATCTGGGACAAGGCGACGAATCCCAGTTCTGCATTGCCGCTCTTGACGAACTGGAAGGTCTGCCCGATGTTCTCGCCGCGAACCATGCGTTCCTGCAATGCCTCCCATATCCCGCGGTCCTGCAGGACCTGACGGGCCGCTCTGCCATAAGGCGCCAGTTTCGGGTTGGCGATGGCCAGATGGCGAAATTCCCCCTCTTCCAAAACCTTGCCTTCGGCATCGACAGTGCCTTTTTTGGGGCTCCACAGGACGATCTTGCCGATGGCATAGGTGAATCTGCTGCCCGGCAGGGCAACTCCCTCCTCATCCAGCAATTGCGGCCGTTTGACATCGGCGGCAAAGAAGGCATCGAAGGGGGCGCCATGCTTGATTTGAGCGTAGTGTTTGCCGGTGGAGCCAAAGCTCAGTGTTACTCTGTGGCCGCTGCTGGCCTCGAAACGCACGGCAAGAGTCTTGATGGTTCTGGTGAAATTGCTTGCCACCGCCACGTTAATTTCATCAGCGATTGCTTGTCCGGCGCCCAACGTCAACAGGCATGCGATGAGTGGTGTAAGGAATAGTGTTGGTGCTTTCATGGGATTTATTAGTCAGGCAATAAAAAAGGGCAAGACCCGAAGGTCCTACCCTTTTATACCTTAACCCCGGAGGGTGTAAGGCTGACCTGCAATGCAGGCCGTATCGTGATCCAGCAATTTAGAGCGGTACGATGTTCTCTGCCTGAGGACCTTTCTGGCCTTGAGTAACAGTGAACTCAACCTTCTGGCCTTCGATCAGGGTTTTGAAACCTGAGCCGCTGATAGCGCTGAAATGAGCAAAAACGTCAGGGCCATTCTCTTGCTCGATAAATCCAAAACCTTTGGATTCGTTGAACCATTTAACGGTGCCGGTAGTAGTAGACATAATCTATCCTATTGATATTACGAGTATTGAAGCCTTTTAAAAAGGCAGTTTGGCTGGAATGTGCTGCTATTACTTATGTAAACAGGACGAGCTACTAAAGACGAGACATCGAAATGGTGTGCATAAATATAAACGTACTTTCAAGCTAAGTGGATTATATACGGATTTATCCCTTAGTCAACACTCCTTTGATGGAAATTTTGCGGGATTGTTTTGCATTTCATCTATCTGCGTAATTATGGTTATAATCGCCATGTAAGTTGGCTGCGGGTGTAGTTCAATGGTAGAACTGGAGCTTCCCAAGCTTCAAATGTGGGTTCGATCCCCATCACCCGCTCCACATTCACGCCCCACCTGCCTTTGAGATCAATATGCCGATCATGCGATGCCAATGGGCCTGCGCCTCACCTCTGGAACAGGAGTATCACGATACCGAGTGGGGCGTGCCGTTGCATGATGACCGCAAACTGTTTGAATTTCTGATTCTCGAAGGCGCACAGGCCGGACTCAGCTGGTCGACAATTCTCAACAAACGTGAGGGTTACCGTGCCGCATTTGACGATTTTGATGCGCTGAAGATTGCCGCATATGATGATAATAAAATCCAGAAGTTGCTCGCTAACCCGGCTATTGTCAGGAATCGCCTCAAAGTCAATGCCGCCGTGACCAATGCGCGCATCTACCTGGAGATCATGCAGCAGTCGGGCGGGTTTGCCGAGTGGGTGTGGCAGTTTGTTGACGGCGAACCTCTGCACAATCATTTCCACAAAACGGAGGATGTGCCGGCCAATACGCCGCAGTCAGATCTGATGGCCCTGGAGATGAAAAAACGCGGCTTCAAATTTGTCGGCACTACAATCTGCTATGCCTTCATGCAGGCGACAGGCATGGTGAATGACCATACTACCGACTGTTTTCGTTACCGGGAGATTGTGGATTTCAAGCAGTAAGCCCTCACCCTAATCCTCTCTCCGGGGGAGAGGGGACAATATGCAGCTTATTGCAGCAGGGCCTGGTGATCGCTCTTCTCCAGTCTTGCGCCGAAGGTGGAGACGATTTGTGAGGCTGCGCGGCTGGCAAGCTCACCGGCCTGCCTGTCACTCATACCGTGGGTGACCGCATAGAGAAAAGTGCCGGCAAACATGTCTCCGGCGCCATTGGTGTCAACAGCCTGTGTGGGAACGGCGTCGATGCTGATGCGCCCGTCGCCGTTGATGATCAGCGCGCCCTTGCTGCCCAGTGTGACCACCAGCTTTTTCGCGATCAGGCAAAGCTCTTCGATTGCCTCGTCAAGACTCTCCCTGCCGGTATAAATTTGCGCCTCTTCCTCATTGCAAAACAGGATATCGACACCATCGCCGACGATTTCGCTGACGCCGTCCCGGAAATAGGTCACCATCGAGGGATCGGAGAATGTCAGAGCCGTTTTGACCTGATGTTCGGCGGCCATTTCACGCGCCTTGCACACGGCTGTGCGTGACAGGTCGGATGTCACCAGGTAGCCTTCAATATAGAGGTACTCCGACTCCTTGAGGTCTTCGAAGTGGAGTTCGTTGACGGAAAAATCGGTCGTAATACCGAGAAAGGTGTTCATGGTGCGTTCGGCATCCGGCGTGACCATTACCATGCACTTGCCGGTCATGCCCTCTTTTTTCACCTGGTCCAGACGGGTCTTGACGCCGGCAGCATGCAGGTCGTGCATGTAGAATTGACCCTGCTCGTCATCGCCCACCTTGCAGGCGTAGAATGTATTGCCGCCAAACTGGCTGATAGCAACCATGGTGTTGGCCGCCGAGCCGCCGCCGGCGCGTTTTTTAAGGCCAAACTCCTGTTTCAGATCATCCAGCAGGCGAACATGCGCCTCATCGTCGATCAGCGTCATCACTCTTTTTTCGATCTGCTGCTGATTTAAAAATTCGTCGCTGACTTCAAACTCTTTATCGACCAGCGCATTGCCGATGCCGTAGACGTGGTATTTCATTAGGGGTTGTTTTCGAGGTGTAATGTAACCGCGCATTTTAGCTGAAATCAGGAAAGATGTCCGTGTGTTTTTGTTCAGCAGTCGTTGTCGAGAAAATCAGAGCTGACCTGTTTCATATGCTGCGGTTTTGGCGAAAATTCCTGCCAATGCTGCAGGTAGGTCTTTTCTGTGAGTGGATGGAGTTGCTGCGGGGCAATATCGGCAAGCGGCTTCAGCACGAAGGCGTAGTCAAGGATATCCTCTCTGGGGAGTTTTTTTCCACATACCGGGAAGATCTGGTCGCCGTAGGTGAGCAGGTCGATATCGATATTTCTGGAGCTGAACTTCTGCTCACCGCGTATACGTCCAAGATTATCCTCGATGCGGGAGAGGAGGGCGATCAACTCTTCGGCACTCTGTTCGGTTTCAAAACCCGCGATCAGGTTGTAGAAGTCTGGTCCGCTGAAACCCTCTGCGTCAGATTCGTAGACAGGTGAGACCTGCGCCTCACCCAGATAGTCTCTAAGCCGGCGCATAGCCAGGCAGAGATGGCGCTTTCTCTGCTGATTGCTGCCCAGGCTTAACCAGATTTGCGGCATTTTGAGGGGCTAACTGAACATACGTGGAACGATGGCATCCATATCGGTTGCCTTGATGCCAAGCTGCTGCAGACCATTGTGTGAGCAGATGGAAGGTTTCTGCAGAGAGTCGTAGTTGTCCATGGTGAAGGGCTTGCCGGGCATCACGCCGAGAATCTTTGCCTGCAGACGCGACATGGCGTCTCCCAGTCCGATGACGTTTTTATGAATACCCTTGATTTGAGCAACATATTCAACGATTTCCCGCAGTGTCAATGTGCGCGGACCACACAGCTCGTAACTCTTGCCAAAAGTGGATGCATCCGTCAGCACCTTGAGAAAAGCAGCCGTCACATCGCCTACATAGACCGGAGAAAATTTTGCGTTTGCACAGGCAAGCGGCAGGGGGCCGGGTATCAGCAGCAGCTGTGCAAAGCGGTTGATGAAGCTGTCATTGTCGCCAAAGATGACCGAAGGACGGAAAGTTGTCACCTTGACCGCCCCGTTGTTCTGCATAAGCAAAAGGTTTTCGCCCTTGCCTTTGCTTTTCAGGTAGTTGCTGGCGCCTTCGCTCTCGTCGGCATTCAATGCGCTCATGTGAAGCAGCCGTTTGACGCCACTTTGTTGAGTGGCCTCGAGGATCTTTTCAGGCGCCTCGACATGGATCTCCTCAAAGCTGCAGTTGCTGCTTTCGTTGAGAATGCCCAGCAGATTGATGACCGCGTCACAGCCATCGAAATGGCGCCTGAGTGTTTCAACCTCAAGATTTTCGAGCGATGTCAGTTCACAGCCCTGCTGCACTTCGAGGCTTCTGTAGCGGTGAGGGCGGCGCGCCGGTATACGGCATGCGATACCTGCATTGGCCAGTTTGGGAACTAAATGGTGGCCGACAAAACCGCTGCCGCCAATGATGCATACTTTATTCATTTTCATGACTGACTCTTCACTCCCGTTGATTCTGCATGTACGATAAACAGATTCTTTCACCGTGACAACTGCTACAACAAAAAAATGGAATTAACTCTGCTTGCCGGCAACTTTCCAGCTTATTTGATCACTGGTGTAATCGCAGGCATCATGGCCGGTATGCTGGGCGTTGGCGGCGGGCTGGTGATTGTGCCGGTGCTGGTTTGGCTGTTTCGCCAGCAGGGCATGGATGAGTCCGTAGTGATGCATGTTGCCGTTGGTTCATCACTGGCAACCATTATTGCGACCTCGATTGGCGCCATCCAGGCGCATCAGCGGCGTGGTGCGGTGTTGTGGGGGCAGGCGAAGGCGCTGACTCCCGGTATTCTTGCCGGAGCGCTGGCAGGCGCTGCAGTGGCTGAGCAGCTGCCGACTTTCTGGCTGCAGCGGTTGTTTGCGATCTTTGTCATCGTTATCGGCCTGCGCATGGTCATGAATGCGTCGTCGCAAGCGCAACGGCACATGCCAGGCTCTGTAACCTCGATGCTTGCCGGTGGTGTCATTGGCGCCATTTCATCCATCGTTGGCATCGGAGGAGGATCTCTGACCGTACCCTGGTTAAGCTGGCATCGTATTCCAATGGTTAATGCTGTCGCGACTTCCAGCGCCTGCGGTCTGCCCATTGCTGTCGCCGGAGCCATTGGCTTCGCCTGGACCGGGTGGGGTAAAAGCGCCTTGCCGGAGTTTTCAACAGGTTATCTCTACTGGCCGGCTATCGTCGGAATCGTCGTCAGCAGTTACCTGCTGACTCCCCTGGGGGCAAAACTTGCTCATCAGCTACCTGTCGCTGTGCTGCGGCGGTTTTTTGCGTTTTTGCTTCTTCTCGTAGGTCTCCGTCTTCTCTTTTGAACCGGGGTGTCTGGATTTCTTGACATCCGAGTGGGACGGGAAACTGCTGCGTTGATAGAGGTAAAGCGTGCCGTTGCTGTCGCGCAGCGCCAGCAGGTCGCCCCTGAGTCCATATTCAAAGCGGGAGATCTCACCGCTTTCAGGAATGCCGACATAGATCAGCTGTTTTCCAACCAGCAGGCGCGCATCGTGGTATTCACCCTGGTTGTAGAAGCGCACCCAGCCATCCATGATCCACAGGCCATCACCTGATTTTCCTGTCCAGCGGCCTTCTACACGCAGTTCCGGTGCGATGGGTTTGGCGCCAAGAGCAGATTCAAACGGATAGTTCTCATCACCAAAGGGGGATTCGATCGATCTGTAATAGCGGCGTGTACTTCCGTCTTTGAGGATCTCCCGGGGCCGCATGGCGTCCAGCATGGTCTGCATTCCGGTAACGAACGGGGACTCAATGGTTCGGTACTCTGCTTCTGCAGCATTGCTGATGAGCAGCAGCGGCAAAAGAGCAAGTATTGTTTTCATCGGGTTTCGTACGTCATATCATTGAATTCCATGAATACAATAGATGCTTTGTTGAGAGATGTACAGATGCATTTTTTTACCACAGATGCACACAGATAAACACAGATTTAGTAACTTCTCAATAATTCCTCGCAATGACGGCATTTACACGGACTTTTGAGAAGTTACCAGATTTAAAGATGTAACAACATCTGTGTGCATCTGTGTTTATCTGTGGTTAAACACTCTTTTCAACTTACGGCGGAATCACACCAAGCCGGTCGCTGATTGTCATTTGTTCGACGCCAAGGCGCATGGCGTAGATTGTGGCGTAGGTCATGACGTATTTGACATATTTGCGGGTCTCCCCATAGGGGATCAGCTCTACCCAGATGTCAGCAGGAAGCGGCTTGCTGCCGTGCCGATGGCCAAGCCATTTTTTGACGGCTCCGGGGCCTGCATTATAGGCTGCCGTCGACAGCGTCATGTTGTGGCCGAATTTCTCCATCATCATGCCCAGATAGCCTGTGCCCAGCGCAATATTGGTTGCCGGATTGCTGAGATCACTGACCGAGGGACTCTTCATCTCATATTGACGCGCAACCTGCCGTGCTGTGGCTGGCAGCAACTGCATCAGGCCATGCGCGCCTGCAGTGGATTTGATCTCCGCCATGAAGGCGCTCTCCTGGCGCAAAATGGCATAGGCCCAGGAGACGTCGATGCCGCGTAGGCGTGCATACTCTACGACCAAATTGCGGTGTTCGAGCGGAAAACGCATCTCCATGTCATCCCAGGAGTCGGCTTTTGCAAGTGTGAAGATGGCGCGGTCGAGCATGCCCCATTCGTTATAGACGACTGCGGCTGCCTGCATAGCGGGTTTATCCAGGAGTTGCATCTGCTGGCGCCACTCACGCCGTAAATCAACATGGCGCCCAAGCTGTTGCAACTCGCGCATGCGCAGCATTGCCGCATCGCTTTTCATGCGGCTGATTTCAGCGTTGCCGGCAGGTGTTGCTTCATGCGCATACTCGTATGGCGCGGAGATGTGATCACTGGCCAGAAAGGCATAGAAGCTGCGGTCTCTTACAATGCTGTTGAAGAGTGCAGCGGCTGCTGCTGTGTAGCCTGTTTGTTCAAGCGCTCGCGCTTTCCAGTATCGCCACAGCTTCTGTCGTCGAAGCTCATCAGGCATTGCATCGATCCAGGTGAGCAGCTGCCCCCAGTCTTGGCGCAGCAGTGCTGCACGCAGGCGCGCCTGCTGCAACTCGGGATGGTTTGAGCAGGTGC
>JAUXDV010000246.1 GCA_030620735.1 Gammaproteobacteria bacterium | reverse complement strand
TAGGTCACATGACCCTGCTTGTTTTTGAGCTTGATGTGTTTGCCGTCGGCATCCTTTTTGCCGGCGCTCGACCAGTCCCACCACAACTTGGAGGCGACGCCGCCCCTGGCGTAGGTGGGGATATGGCAGGTTTCACAGGCGACCTTGTCGGTGTGATCGTTGATTTTATTGTTCAGCGTAACAGCATGCGGTGTCGCGCCGTGGCAGGATTCACAGGTGGCGCGGCTGAAGTCGTCTCGTCCTGGGATATCGATGCCGTGTGTGTCCTTGGCTACGATGTTGTAGCGGCTTCCCTTGATATCATGGCCGTCAGAGGTGTGGCATTCGCTGCATGTGAAATTGAGTCCATCGACGCCCATGTGCACATCCAGATTTTTATCCGGATTGGTCATGGATGAGTCCAGGTCGCCATGTTTGACGCCATCGCCGCCACCGCCGTAGAAGTGGCAGGCGCCGCAGTTTTCACGCCGGGCCTTGCCGACACTCTGTGCAACCTTGGAGAGGTCGGCGACTTTCCACACCTTTTTACTCCCCTTGGGAAAAACCTTCTCCTTGTAGTTGGGGTGGCCGGCGGCGGTCGGGAATTTTTTGTAGGTGTCGGTCGTATCATGACAGACGAGGCAGTCGACACTCTCCTCGGAGGCGAAATCAAAGCTGTCATCTTTCCAGCCGTAGCCGATATGGCAACTGGTGCAGCGCGCCTCGTTGCTGGCGATGGCGAGACAGTAGTTGTTGATGATGCTCTTTTTACCCACCACCTGGCCGGTATCGGGATTGGTGAACTGCCAGTTCCAGTGCTTGGTTTTGTGCAGCTGCTTGCTGGCCTCGGTATGACATCCCAGGCAGGCTTTGGTGACATCCGGTCCGGTTGCGAAAGGCTGTTGCAGCTCCTCGAATTTACTGTGGTCAGCGGTGGAGGTGGATGGTTTTGCTGCAGGAGTCTCCTGTGCCGCCGGACTCATACCGGCAAAGCAGAACAGAGAGATAAAGAGTGTCGCGGTGATCGCAGGGCTGTGACCACTGCTTATGTGAAAAAACATGCTTCCTTCCCCAATACGGACTAGTGAGACCAAGTCTCAGACTGACTAGGCATGAAAGAGATTATTTTCTCTCGCAAAGCTTCCGCGTCCTGCTCACGCCCCTCACCTACATCCGTGTAGGCGAAGACACCAAGTCCGCAAAGGTTTTTCTTGGCGAGCTTTGCGCCTTTGCGAGAGTCATTATTGAAGTTTGACTCATTTGTAAAGATGTTGGCCACTCAAGAATTCTAGTGACACAAGAGCGAATTGCACTCTTGTGTCACTGCTCCTTACAGCGAGTTCTCTGCAGTTGCAATCAGCTTGGGCGCAGTAACATCCTTGGGGATCTTGGTAAACTTCTTCACCAGTCCCGGCCACAGCAGGTTGTAGTAGAGCTCGGCGCGAACCAGCACCACACCCTCGGCCGGAATCTCATAGGCGAGATCACGCTCTTCGAATGCTTTCAGGCGGGTGTCATCTCCTGGTTTGGTAGCAGTCGGAGGAGGCGCGGGCTGATCCTTGTCATCCTTGAGACTCATGAACAGGAATGCCTGCGCGTCTTCCTTGGCGGGGTGGCCCTTGGCATTCTGCCACACGACGTTGCCGCTTTTGTCATAGGCTGCGATCTTCATGTAGAGATTTCTGAAGGGTGCGCCTGTCGGCATGGTGTGGGGCTGCTTGTTAACGATGGTGACGGTGGATTTGATTTTATCCCCCTCTTTTTTGCTGTCCAGAGAGAAAACAACCGAACGTTGCAGCATTCCCATGTCATGTCCGCCACCCATGCTGTGATCAGCAAGGCCGTTGTATGCCGGCATGTGACACGAGAGGCAGTCGACCTGTGATTTGCTGGCGATGTATTCATCGCCGGTGGCGCACAGTGGAACGCCGTGGGAATTATTGCGTTTGTCATGACATCCCATGCATGCATCAGAGGTTCGCATCTGCTTGGGGTTGCTCTCCATGGCGATTGCGGGGATCTCCTTGCCATCCATGGTGACGGCTTTGCCCAGATGCGGGTTGGGCTTTTTCTCATCATCTCCTCCTCCGCCAAAACCAAACTCATCACCGGCGGCAGTCAGCGACTGAAGCTTGTTGTTGGAGTTGCGTCCCGGTCCCTGAATGGCATCGGCAACCTCATAGGCTTTCAGGCCAAGCTGCATTTTTCCATCCGGGCCTTTGATTCCTTTGTAGTTCGTCAGTGTATGGCAGGCGACGCAGTTGACGCCTTCTGAGTAGGCGGGAGCGGCATCGAGCTTGGTGGTTTTATCCTTGGCGGCATTGGGCGCATGACACTGCAGACAGACAGGATATTTGCCCGACTTGCTGGTTACACCCTCTTTTCCGGGATCACCCATGACTTTTCTATAGAAGGTTCCATGGATAGGATCTTTGAAAGCGGTGCTGTTGGCATGCATGGAGCCTTTCCACTGCTTATAGGTCTCTTTGTGGCATCCTTTACAGACTTCAGAAGAGATGTGATGAATCGATTTGTCATCAGCTGGAGCGGCTGCATCTGCAGCATGAGCAGCGGGGAGCAAGCCCAGGCAACTGAATGCGAGGCTTGAGAGTAACAGAGGGATTTTTGCTTTGATGGACATGTCGTTTTCCGCCTTTATGATGAAATTTATCAACTATTCTTTTGCAATCGATCCACACTGGAACATGCTCTGGAATGACTGTAACCATTTGTAAATTAGAAGAAAAATACACCGAAGATTCATCGCTTTTTGCTGGGTAATTGCGATATATCAGTCAGATTTCCTGACTAAAGATGATTGATATAGGAGTGGATGTCAACAAGTAGAATTATTCAATGATATAGCGATATACTAATATTTAAATATGTTATTAACATAGGTTAAATTTAGCCATCAACTACAGCTTAACTTACCTTGTGGCTGAGAGTGATATATTGCATTTGCCTTGGTCCAGGAAAGAGCTTAGTCTGTTGCAATTATTCTCTTAACTCTATTTTATCAATGCATAATCTATTTATATTACTATTGTTCGTAACCTTGTTGAGTGGTTGTCAGGATCAACAACAACTGAATCAGGAGTTGCTCTCTGCTGCAGAACATGGCGACCTTCCTCGTCTGGATGAGATTCTCCAGCAGGGCGGCGATGCCAATGCACATGATCTCTGCGCCATTACCCCTTTGATGCGTGCGTCGATGAATGGTGATATTGAAATGGTTCGCAGCCTGCTTGCAGCCGGAGCCGGGCTGAATTTAGCCGACAAGAGCGGCTACAGCGCGCTGATGCAGGCGGCTGGAAATAACCGCCTGGAAGTTGTCACACTGCTGCTGGAACATGGCGCCGATATCAACCAGGCCGAGAGTGACCGTGGCTGGACGCCCCTGATCTGGGCAGC
>JAUXDV010000141.1 GCA_030620735.1 Gammaproteobacteria bacterium | reverse complement strand
ATCGAAAAAACCCTGGATGTGCTGAAATCCCTGCAGGTTCCGTTTGAAGTGCGCATTACCTCGGCGCATCGCACGCCTGATGTAACCCATGCCTACGTCAAGGATGCCGACCAGCGCGGCTGCAGCGTCTTCATCGCAGCCGCCGGCCTGGCGGCGCACCTGGCCGGTGCGGTTGCGGGCTTGACTCTGAAGCCGGTCATCGGCATCCCGCTGGATGCAGGTCCACTGCAGGGGATGGACGCACTGCTCTCCACCGTGCAAATGCCCGGCGGCATCCCCGTGGCATCCGTGGCCGTCGGCAGCGCCGGGGCAAAGAATGCCGCCTATCTGGCTGCGCAGATCCTGTCGCTCTCGGATCCGGAACTCGCGGAACGCGTCAAGGCTGAGCGCCACGCCAATGCAGATGCTGTCATCGCCGCTGACCGGGAGCTCCAGGGAGAGCTTTGACCCCATTGAAACTACGCCAGGCGGCGCAGATCCTAGAGTCGGGCGGCATCGTCGCCTGCCCGACTGAAGCCGTCTACGGCCTCAGCTGCGATCCGCTGCAGCAGTCAGCCGTCGAACGTCTGCTTGCAATCAAAAACAGGGATGTCGGCAAGGGGTTGATCCTGGTCGCATCCACATTCGAACAGCTCCCACCCTTTGTCACTATTCCAGAGATACGCAAAGCCACTATTTTGCAAAGCTGGCCCGGCCCGGTCACGTGGCTGCTGCCTGCTGCGGCCGCTGCTCCGGCCTGGATCAGGGGTGATCATGACAGCATCGCCATGCGCATCACCGCGCACCCGCTAATGGCTGCACTGTGCGAAGCTTTCGGCAATTGCCTGGTATCCACCAGCGCCAACCTGTCAGGACTACCGCCAGCAAGGTCGGCGCTTGATGTGCAACAACAGCTTGGCGCGCAGATCGACCTGATTCTGCATGCCGAGACCGGAGCATCACACAAACCAACCACCATCCGGGATGCCATCACCGGAAAAACAGTCCGAGGATAAGCTGTGGAAATCAATATCGAGGCCGTTAAGACCTACCTGCTTCAACTGCAGGACAACATCTGCGATGCCCTTGCCCGGGAGGATGGCGGCGAAGGCTTCATCGAGGAGAGCTGGACGCGTCCGGAAGGCGGCGGCGGTCGCTCCCGCGTCATCGAGGAGGGCAAGACCTTTGAAAAAGCGGGGGTCAACTTCTCACATGTCTCAGGGGATAAACTTCCAGCATCCGCCACGGCACAGCGTCCGGAACTGGCGGGGCGCAGCTTTCAGGCGATGGGCGTCTCACTGGTGATCCATCCGCACAACCCCTACGTGCCGACATCCCATGCCAATGTGCGCTTTTTTGTGGCCGAAAAAGAGGGTGAGGAGTCCGTGTGGTGGTTTGGCGGCGGTTATGACCTGACGCCCTACTATGCATTCGAGGAGGACGTGATTCACTGGCATTCCACTGCACGCCAGGCCTGCCTCTCTTTCGGTGATGACCGCTATGCGGAGTATAAAAAGTGGTGCGACGACTACTTCTTCCTCAAGCACAGAAGTGAGCCAAGAGGTGTCGGCGGTCTCTTTTTTGACGATCTCAACACTCCGGGATTTGAAAATTCATTCGCCTTTATGCAGAGCGTGGGAAACAGCTTCATCCCCGCCTATCTGCCTATCGTGCAGAAGCGTAAAACCATGAAATATGGTGAACGCGAACGGGATTTCCAGCTCTACCGGCGTGGACGCTACGTGGAATTCAACCTGGTCTACGACCGCGGAACCATCTTCGGCCTGCAGACCGGCGGGCGCACCGAGTCGATCCTGATGTCACTGCCGCCGCTGGTCAAGTGGCGCTATGACTGGCGTCCGGAGAAGGGATCGCCAGAGGCTGAACTCTATGAGAAATATCTGCAACCACGGGAATGGGCAGAATAAAAAGTTATTTCTCAATAACCCCGTGTACAGCATCCTACGCTATCTCAAACAATGCACCGGTATTATGCGGCAACTTGATCAGAGCTCCCTTTACAACCTGGTCACATCCCGCTTGTCGGAAATCCACCCGGTGATGCCACGGGTAACGTTGTAGACATCTTTGTAGCCCAGCTGTTTGACCAGCATGGTCGATCCTGCGCGGGTGCGGTTGCCTGTACGGCAGATCAGGATCACGGGCTTGTCGGGAGAGGAGACCTTCTGCAGCTGAGAAACAAAATCCGGATTGACGCCTCCCCTGGAGGTAAAGAGTGTAATCATGTTGCTTCCAGGGACAACTCCTGTCTGTTTCCACTCTTCGGGGCGGCGGATGTCGACCAGCGTGGTCTCCTTCTCGAGCAGCTGCGCCAGTTCGGCATTGTTGATATTCGTATAAAGCGAAGCGGCACCAGCAGGCGCCTTGCCACTCGAGGAGGTTGCGCTGTCACATGCGGTAGCAATGAACAGCAGCAGCGGGATGGTCAAAAGAAGGAGTTTATTCACGGTGTCTCTCAGAAACTTTAATAATTGAAGTGTAGCTGAAATCAATGCTCTAAATGCACAGGGTATGTGCTGAATTAATTGAGCAGCGTCAAAACTTCGTTGCATGCGGCATCCAGCGACTCTCCCCAGGTGATGACCCCATCCTCATGGCCCCCCATACTGATGGTGTGGCCGCGCGGCAGTCCGGCATCGATGATGCGCTCTATCTCTGTCGCCATTTGCGGTGTTCCATACTCGACAACCGGATTGGTGACTGCAAGGCCAAGCTGTAGCGCATGCTGCCAGAGCTCAGGGCTGTGGATATGCACCACTGCCTCCACCTGAGGCAGCTTGTTGTAGATTACCGCATGCGTCATCGCCTCGGATGAGGGTTTGACAGGCCCCTGTGCCCGCAGAGTGTTGCGCTGCGGATCACAATACGTCACAAGTGCATAGTGACCAGCGTCCATCTGCTGAATATGGCCGGTCTGGGTGCCGGTAATGACGAAAGCATCAGGGTTTCCCGGATAGCTGACACGATGGCTGATGTTGCCAAAGCCCAGACCTTCATAGCGCTCGTCATCCTGGCCGATGAGACCCAACTGCATCAGGCGCTGCCGCCACCGTTCGATGCGCTCTATTTGCGCATAGTCGAGCGCCCTACCCTGCTCGAAATCGAGCTGAAATTTGATAACGCCCTCTGTTTCATTCATAAAATCACAGAACAGCCCATATTGAGCTGTTTTTCCTGTTAAAATCAGCATATTACACAAATTTTATGTCGTTTTTCAATAACCTCGTGCATTTGATCTTACATTAGGATGCGCCGAGACACGAGGCGCACCAAAATCTGCATCGAATCGATGCGCCTCGTAAGCTCGGCACATCCTATGAGGTGTTGTTCACAACGAAATTATTGAGAAGCTACCACTCTAACCACTATGTTCTATACACAGGAATATGATGTCATCGTCATTGGCGGAGGTCATGCCGGCGCCGAAGCGGCGCTCGCCGCCGCGCGCATGGGTGCATCCACGCTGCTGCTGACGCACAATATCGAGACCCTCGGGCAGATGAGCTGCAACCCCGCCATCGGCGGCATCGGCAAGGGCCACCTGGTCAAGGAGGTCGATGCGCTCGGCGGCCTGATGGGCCAGGCGGCCGACAAGGGCGGCATCCAGTTTCGCATTCTCAACTCCCGCAAGGGCCCTGCCGTGCGCGCCACCCGCGCCCAGGCCGACCGGTTGCTGTATAAAAATGCAGTGCGCCACAAGCTGGAGAACCAGCCCAACCTCGACCTTTTCCAGCAGCCGGTCACCGACCTGATCATCGAAAACGAGCAGGTCACCGGCGTCGTCACGCAGATGGATCTCAAGTTCCACGCACAGGCCGTGGTGCTGACCGTGGGGACATTCCTTGGCGGACGCATCCATATCGGCATGCAGAATTACCAGGGCGGACGCGCCGGCGATCCACCCTCCAACAGGCTTGCTCAACGCCTGCGTGAGCTTCCGTTTCATGTCGAACGGCTCAAGACAGGAACTCCGCCGCGTGTCGATTCACGCAGCATCGATTTCTCTGTGCTGCAGGAGCAGCCGGGTGATTCCCCCGTGCCCAGCTTCTCGTTCCTCGGCAAGGCGGCAGATCACCCCCGCCAGATCAGCTGCTACATTACGCATACCAACAGCCGCACACACGAGATCATCCGCGGCGGACTGGACCGTTCGCCGATGTATTCCGGCGTTATCGAAGGCGCGGGACCGCGCTACTGCCCGTCGATCGAGGACAAGGTGGTGCGTTTTGCCGACAAGGAGTCGCACCAGATTTTTGTCGAGCCCGAAGGACTGAGCGTCAACGAGGTCTATCCCAACGGCATCTCCACCTCGCTGCCGTTCGACATCCAGCTTGAACTGGTGCGCTCGATGAAGGGCTTTGACAATGCCCATATCACCCGCCCCGGTTACGCCATCGAGTATGACTTCTTTGACCCGCGGGATCTGAAACCCTCGCTGGAGACAAAATTCATCAGCCATCTCTTTTTTGCCGGACAGATCAACGGCACTACCGGCTATGAGGAGGCCGCAGCGCAGGGGCTACTGGCGGCGGTCAACGCGGTCCAGAAGATCCGCGAGCGCGATGCCTGGACGCCGCGCCGCGATGAAGCCTACCTGGGCGTACTGGTCGATGACCTGGTGACACTGGGTACTCAGGAGCCCTACCGCATGTTCACCAGCCGTGCCGAATACCGCCTGCTGCTGCGTGAGGACAACGCCGATCTGCGCCTCACCGAAACCGGCCGCAAACTGGGGCTGGTCGGTGATGAGCGCTGGCGACGCTTTTGTGACAAGAGAGAAGCCATCGAACTTGAGCAGCAGCGTCTCAAGGCGCATCTGGTCAGACCTGCGGACATCACACCCGAGCAGTCACGAACGCTCTTCAAGGATGGCCTCAGCCGTGAGACACGAGCGCTCGAGCTGCTGGTGCGTCCGCAATTCGACTACGGCGCCCTGATGCAAATCAAAGGCATCGGCCCCGGAGTCGAAAATGAAAAAGTTGCTGAACAGGTGGAGATCCAGGCCAAGTACGCCGGCTATATCGATCGCCAGCAGATGGAGATAGCTCGCACCCGACAGGGCGCCAGGCTGACCCTGCCGGATGACTTCGACTATACAAAGGTGCATGGCCTCTCCTCCGAATTAAAAGAGAAGTTCAGTCACCAGCGCCCTGCCACCATCGGCCAGGCGGCGCGCATACCCGGCGTCACTCCTGCGGCCGTATCACTGCTGGTGATACATCTGAAAAGAAAGTCAGCCTGAGATATGAAGGCGAGATTGCCACAGTCGCTTAGGCTCCCTCGCAATGACGGGGTTTTTCGAGAATCATGATCGATCAGGCAGGCATACTGACAAAGGGCGTCGATGCTCTTGGGATCAATATCTCTGTTCAACAGCAACAGCTGCTGCTCGACTACCTGTCACTGCTGAACAAGTGGAACAAGGCGATCAATCTCACCGCCATTCG
>JAUXDV010000322.1 GCA_030620735.1 Gammaproteobacteria bacterium | reverse complement strand
TGATCTGATTCTTGCGGAATTACTGCCTTTTCTCATGGTAAGGAGTGAGAACAAGGTCGTTACCCTGTTACAAAATATCAAAAATAACGCCATGCGTCCTGATTGGGATGAGGTTATTGAGAATCAGGTGCGCTGCTTGAAATCGGGTACAAGTGGTGTTGGTATTCCAGACTTGCTGATTGCTCAAAATGGTTTACAAAACAACACGCCGGTTTATTCGCTTGACAAGCATTTTCAGTGCATACGAGATGCAGGTATCGGACTACAACTCTATGCGTGAAATCTGTGGCGATTGATGCGCTTCGTTTCTCACCGGCATCCTACGGATGAACCCTGCGGTATCTCGTTCCCACGCAGGAGCATGGGGACGAGGAAGATGTTACTCCATCGATGCGTCGTAGGCTCCCTCCCTCGCCAGGCTGTTGAGTTGGGCGCGTTTCAACAGCGCCTGTTGGGTTGCATCGCTGTTCTCAGATTCCCCCTGCCATGCCTGTAGTGCAGGCTGCTGCAGCGCACGTCCGTAGGAGATGCTCAGTTGCCAGGGAGCAGGACCCCGCTGCTGATTAATAGCATTGAGGTTTTCTGTGGCCTCTTCGGGTCCCTGGCCGCCGGAGAGGAAATTGATGCTGGGAACCGCTGCCGGCACGCCGCGGCGTAGAATTTTCAGTGTTGCCGCAGCGACTTCATCGGGCTGTGCGCGTCTGCAGGCCTTTCCCGGCACGACCATGTTGGGTTTGAGAATCATATGCTCGAGGCTGACGCCATGCCGATGCAGGGCATGGAAAACAGAGTGCAGTACAGCTTCAGTGACTTCGGCGCAGCGTTCGATCTCATGATCGCCGTCCATTAAAACCTCCGGTTCGACGATGGGTACGATGCCCAACTCCTGGCACACGGCGGCGTAGCGCGCCAGCATCTCAGCGTTTGCATGCCGTCCGAGCCGCGTCGGATTCGAGTCAGTGATCGGATAGACTTCCCGCCACTTGGCAAATCTGGCGCCCTGCTCCTTGTAGCCCTGCAGGCGCTTTGTCAGGCCGTCAAGACCCCGTGTCACGAGATCACCAGGTGCGCCGGAGAGTGCCCCCGTGCCCTTGTCGACCTTGATGCCGGGGACGATCTTCTGTGCTGCAGCAACTTCAGCCAGCGGTATTCCGTCATCACTCTTTTGTCCTAAAGTCTCTTCAAACAGAATGACCCCGCAGATATATTCCCCCAGATCGGGTGTGTTGAGCAGCATGGAGCGATAACTGCGGCGACTCTCTTCGCTTGATTCCACATCGATGGCGTCAAAGCGTTTCTTGATGGTAGGCGCACTCTCGTCCATGGCAAGAATGCCGCGCTTGTCATCCACCATGTCAGCGATGGTGTTTTGTAGTTCGATTAGGGTGGTCATTGATACTCTCCTGGTAAAGTCAGAAATTCAGCTGTGGTTTCAGATTCGATAGCATAACTATAGACGATCTGATCAACAAAAATCTCAAATTGGGTGGTTGTTTTCGCGTTATACGCCTACGCAGATTGCTGTTGTGACGGCAGACGAAACGAGATTAGCCATGTGATCAGCAGAAAGGCGCAGGACCACCACAGGCAGCCCGTCATCCCGGATGTTTGATAGACCCATCCGGAGAGCACGGTTCCGCTCAGCCTGCCGCCGGCATTGGCCATGTAGTAAAAGCCGACATTCATCGAGACATGATCCCGTTCTGACCAGGCAACGATCAGATAGGAGTGCAGCGCCGAGTTGAGGGCAAACAGGATGCCGAAAACAGCCAGCCCGGAGATCACCACAAGCTGCGCATCGAAGTGCTGCATGCTGATCGCCATGACGGCAGGGACTGCACTGAGAATGAAGGCAAGCTGGCGGGCTGCTGTGCCATCGCGCCTGCTATGTTGGAGAAGTTTTGGTGATGATGCCTGCACCATGCCGTAGCCAATAATCCACAGGGCGATGAAGCTGCCAATCTCGGTTGAGCTCCATCCCTGTGTGGAGAGAAAAACGGGCAGGGCGACGACAAACCAGATGTCGCGTGCGCCGAACAGAAAAAAACGCGCAGCAGAGAGCCAGTTGACTGCCGGGGATTTGGAGAGAATGGTGCTGAATTTCGGCTTGGCAGCGGTTTTTCCGATTTCACCCGGCAGCATTATCCAGGTAATGATCAGCACAACAAGCAGCGTGCCGGCCAAAATTAT
>JAUXDV010000074.1 GCA_030620735.1 Gammaproteobacteria bacterium | reverse complement strand
ATATCCTTGCCGCGCGTATAGTAGGAGGTGCCTGAGCCCTGCCAGGTATCACCACCGTCGAGCAGCAGAGAGTTGCCGGGGCCGCGTGCGTCACGCAGCTGATTGATCAGCGTGCTGAGATGTGCAAAACCACCGATTTTTCCATACTTGCTGGCGCCCCCGTCAAAATTGAGATACGTGAAGGCGTGCGCCTCGATAGTGCCCGGCTTGATATTGAAATGCTGCAGCATTGCATCACCGACGATATGCGGCGCCTTGCCAAGACCGTAGCCAAAACCAAGATTGACATTCGGCTCACGAAAATAGACCGGGTTTAGCTGGGCATGGCAGTCAGTGAAATGGAGCAGGCTGACATTGCCGAATTTTGGAACCTCGTAGAGATTCGAGGGTTGTTTTGCTGCTGCAAAGATAGATCCAGGCATCATTCCGGCAGCGCCGGCAAGGCCCATCAGTTTTACAAATTCACGGCGTGATATAGTCATTCGGTTGCTTCCTGATTAGTAGATATTTAGCGGTTGTCTGTTTGAATTTGGTGTGCGCCAGCAGGAATTTGTATGTTCTAAAAATTCCGTGAATCATCCAACACTGCCATAAGCTGTAGGATGCTGCTGAGCTTGCGAAGCGCATCGATCGCGAATGATGCGCTCCGCAAGCTCAGCAGCATCCTACGAAATCGCCATAAGTGATCCGGGATGGGCGAAGCCCACCCCGGGGTGCGTTGCTATTGGATCATCAGCGCCTGTAGATGGTCAGGCCTGAGCTGACCCATGCCTGCATGCCGCCCCTGTACCACTTCAGCTTATAGGCTGGGTAGCCGAGCTTGAGCAGTGTCTTGATGTTGATCGCAGACTGCGGACACCAGTTGCCGTTGCAGTAAAGCACCAGGGTCTTGGCATTGCGGAAATCACGCTTGCCATCGGTGCTTTTAACGCCAAACTGATTCGTCAGGATATCATCCAGGGTCGCTGCTTCCGCCTCGACCTCAAAAGTGCCTTCAACATCATGGTTGATCTGATTCCATGGAATGTTGACAGAGCCGGGGATGGTTCCGCGCATGACCCATTCGGGCGTGCGTGAATCAACCACCATCACGGTGCGGTCACCGCTGCTGGCACGCTTGAGATAACCCAGCACATCGAGTTCTCCGACGGTTTCAACACCCTCGGCAACGTGCATGGGCTGCAGACAGAAAGGTGGACACCTGCGGCCAACCTTTGAGAACTCCTTCGGGATGACTGCATCATGATCCGCAGTCCGCGAAATCTGCACCGCTTGTCCATTATGCATCACATCGACTGAATGCAGCGAGGCTGTGATCTTGCCGCCATGATCCGCAATAGCCCCCCCTGAAAGCATCATTCCTGCAACCAGGGTGAAGCCCGAAACTCTATTTTTTAAGTTCATACTCTTGATCCTCTTGTTCGATTTTATTCTCAATACAGACATGTCTAAATTGACGTATCAATATTTCAGGTAGGAGGGCATCTTCAACTCTTGTTGAGCCTGCGCCTGTTCATAACCCAGCTTGGCCTGATTTTCGGCTTTTTTGGCAAGTTTGATCGCCTTGGCGCTGTCGCCTGCTTTCAATGCAGCCTGGGCCTTTTTGATCATCTTGCCGGTATCACGCCATTCACCATCAATGCTGGCCGCTTTTTTTCTCGCACTCTCTGCAGCTGCAATAGCCGACTCGGCTGCCGCCTTGTCGCCACTGTTTTCACTGCTCTTGGCAGCAGGCTCAGCGGCAACCTTGTTCGCTGTTTCGGCTTTCGGCGCCGCTTTTTTCTCTGCAGCAATGACCGATTGGCCTGCAATCGCAACGATAGCGCCGAGACATAGCATAGCAGTCAGTTTTTTCATATTCATCATTTTTTCTCCTGATTTGATACTCGAACAACCATTTACTTGCGTGCGCCCGGACCGTTCAGGGTCAGACCGTTACTCATGTAAGTGAGGAAGTATTCGAGATTTCGATACTCTTCGCCCTGCGCCTTGAACGGCTTTGCGCGCGCCTGGCTGTTGCAGCCAGTAAAACGGCGATGCAGGGTGCCGACAGTTCCCCATTTTGAACGGTAGACAGGGAAATGCGTCGTCTGTCCTAACGCCGTGCTAAGCATATCTGAACGAATCTTCATACCGGCATTCTGCACATGGCAGTTTGCACAGGAGAAGTTGAGTTGACCACGCTTCGTGTAGTAGAACTTTTTGCCATTTTCATAGGCTTCCAGTGCGCGCGGGTCGTCCTCAGGAATCACGACATCAGTCACCTGACCGCGTGATTCAAAAGCGATATAGGAGAGAATGTTGTTGATACTTCCCTTCTTGTACTTCAGTGGCTTTTCGCCCTGGCTTTCACGGCACTGGTTCAGCGCCAGCGGCAGGGTCATGACCATGCCCTGCTCTTTATCCCAATGCGGATATTTGTGGGCAATGCCCGGGCCGTCCGGGAAGCAGTCCTTGTAGGTTTTGCCATTGGCAAAAGGCGCATCCCACATCTCCTTACCGTCATCGACGAACAACTCGTAGGGAGGAAACTCCTCGATAGCTTCCCAGCTCTCTCGTCCTATCGGATCGATGGCATAAACGCCGTTAGCAAACTCCTCCCTGACTACATCGGGAAAACGACCTTTGAAATGGTTTTCGAAGGCCTCTTTGTCTGTTTCATATTGCGCCGCCTGTGCGGTCACTGCAATTACAGAGACAACTGACAGCAACAGTAACTTGCCTGGTAGATTTTTCATATTTCCAATACCTCTATTGACCGGTGTTAAATCGTTGTTGAATTGCAGTTGATTCAAAGTGAATGAATAAACTCAACGACCTTGTCCAGATCTGATTCGCTCAAAACCCCGTATTTGCCAAACAGCGGCATTGCCGTATCGGCATTGCGCACAGAGGCATCCCATATTTGCGCGCGCAGCACAGCTTTATCGGGATAGCGGATTTTCATCATCATCAGCGGCGGCCCGATATTGCCGGCCGCCTCTCCACCTTCGATGACATGACAGGCGAGGCAGTTGCCGTCTTTACGCGTAAAGGCCAGTTTCTTTCCCTCTTCCAGCGCCTTCTCGTCGGCGGCAACTGCAGTGGATATGGAAAGAGTCCCGCCAAGAACAATTGCCGCCGCAGCGGCTATGCTGGTGAGTCTTGTACTCATGTTAATCATTTCTCCTCCGGAGGATGAATTGGACGCTGCCTCATTCATTTCATCGTGAAGCACAGCGTCGTAATAACCTGATTGATTCAATAATCACTCTCTCTTCATTTTTCACCAAAAAGCTACCGATGAAGAGAAGAGTCGAGTTGATTCTATCGAGTTTCTGTCAAATAAAAATTGGGAGATGCTGGAAGGAGAATAGTGGTTTTCCACAATAGAACGAAAAGATGGAACCACAGATAAACACAGATGCACACGGATATTGATAATTTCTCAATCACTCCGCGCATGGCTTGAAGAGACCGTAGGGGTTAATCGACAGCGCACCAGCAAGTCATTGCGAGGAGACTCGGCCGACGCGGCAATCTATTTGAGATTGCCACGCTGCGCTCGCAATGACAGGGTTCTCTCTGGTGAATCAGTCGTTATTCAGCAGATCCATCGCAAGTGACATGCGCATCAGATCAGAAAGCGTCTTCGCCTGCATTTTCTCCATCACCCTGGAGCGGTGCACCTCGACCGTCGACTGGCTGATCTCCAAATCATAGGCGATGTTTTTATTGCGCATACCCTCGATCACCAGTTGCATCACCTCCTTTTCACGGGGAGTCAGCGTGTTGTAGCGCGCTTCGATCTCCAGCAGGCGGGAACTCTCTCCACGCTGTTTTGCATCCATCTCGATGGCGCGGTGGACGCTGTCGAGCATTGCCTGGTTATTGAACGGCTTCTCCAGAAAATCGACCGCGCCGCTCTGTACTGCTCTGACAGCCATGGGAACATCGCCATGTCCGGTGATGATGATGACCGGCGGGTGTATTTTTTCAGCCGCAAGCCGCGCCTGCAGATCCAGGCCGCTGATCCCCGGCATACGCACATCAGTGACAAGGCAGCCCGGCTGGTCACAATCAAACTGGTCGAGATACTCCTGCGCTGATGCATAGGTCGCCACCTCGAGACCAACAGACTCCATCAGTAGTTTCAAGGCATCGCGCACGACTTCGTCATCATCGACGATATAGACGGTTGGTGTATTACTCATGTGTCGTGTCTCCATGGTCGAGCGGTAAAGCAAAACGAAAAATGGCGCCCTGCAGTGATGATGAATCGAGATAGAGATTACCCTGGTGCGCCTCGATGATTCCCTGGCTGATCGAGAGACCGAGTCCGAGCCCCTTCTTCTTGCTGGTAATGAACGGATCAAACAGGCCGTCGCGCATCTCGCTGCTGATGCCGGGGCCGCTGTCCTCCACACTCACGATGACGCTGTGGCTACCGCCCATTCCTGTGGTAATGACAAGCTTTCGGGTTTCAGCATCACTGTTCACCATCGCTTCGATTGCATTCTTCACCAGATTCAAAATCACCTGCTCGATCTGGATGCGCTGCGCCATGACTTTTTTGATGGATCGATCAAGATTGCGTTGAATTGTTACACCAGCCTTGCGCACTTCGGGTCTCAGCAGCATCAACACCTCCTCGATCAACTCATTGAGGTCAAGCAGACAGCGCTGCGGCTGCTCCTTGCGCACAAACTGCCTTAGCTGGCGAATGATCTCACCGGAGCGCTCCGCCTGGTGGCCAATCTTCTCCATGATGTCGGCCAGTTTCTCATTCGATATATTGCCGGATTCCAGCATCCGAATCGAGGCATAGGCGTTGGTTGCAATGGCCGTCAGCGGCTGATTGAGTTCATGGGCGATGCCGGAGGCCATCTCTCCCATGGTATTGAGCCGCGCCATGTGCGCGAGTTCCGTCTGATGCCTGCGTGCCTCCTCTTCGGCTTTTTTGCGTTCACTGATGTCGCGAAACACGACAACGCTGCCGACTGTCTCTCCCTTGTGATCCTGCATCGGCGTGCTGCTGTATTCAACCGGAAAACCCGAGCCATCCTTTTTCCAGAAGAGATCATCCTCCACAAAACGCGGTTCATTGGATTGAAAAGTCAGGTAGACCGGACACTCATCTGATTTGTGCGGGGTGCCATCGGCATGGGTATGGTGCAGCATCTGGTGCTGATTGCGACCGATCAGATCTTCCACCTGCCAGCCGGTAATGCTCTTCATGGAGCGATTTACGAAGGTGCAGTTTCCCTCGAGATCGACGCCGTAGATGCCGTCACACACTGAATCCAGCACCAGGTCATGCTGATGTTCCAGATAGAGCTTGGACTTTTTCAACTG
The DNA here is from genome assembly GCA_030620735.1 of Gammaproteobacteria bacterium. Taxonomy (GTDB): domain Bacteria; phylum Pseudomonadota; class Gammaproteobacteria; order Chromatiales; family Chromatiaceae; genus Sva-25. The sequence continues at coordinate 3,123 of JAUXDV010000074.1, read as the reverse complement.
CCGGTTGAGCCTGGATACCCAGGTGCTCATCACCGCCATCATCAACAGGAAAACCAATGCGATCAACAACCACTTCCAGTAGCGTTCGATCGCATCCAGCAGCGTGAAACGGTGCTGTGGATCATAGGGAGGGAGCTGCAACTGCCTGAAGAGCTCATGCACATCCTGGTAATCCAGGGGCACTGTCCAGCCGGCATAGTGGAAATTTCCCGCCGGGCGTGAGAGTTGCATGTTCAGCAGGGCAACAGCCACCTGTCTGGCCAGCTGGTTGGATGTATGCTGCAATTTGCTGAAGGGCCATTCGGGATAGAGAGGAGTGCTGTGAAGGTATGTGAAGTCATCCCTGTAGGAGTTGATGATTTTGAAATCATTCAAGTCGATATCTCCCTGATCAACCATTCTCTCCAGAATATTGGTGCGCACAGTTCCGATATCGAATTTTCCCTCCCTGACTGCCATCACCACCTTGTCATGGGTGCCGAAAAAAGCCAGTTCGCTGGAGTCATCATAGGGGGAGATGTGTGCTTTTTCCATCTCCCCCCAGGCCATCTGAAAACCTCCCAGCGAGGTCTCGTCAACTGCCGCAAATGAGCGCCCGCTGATATCCGCAAGCCGGTTGATATCACTGCGATCCGCACGGGTAAATATCACTCCGCCAAACACATTCAGAGGATGCTCTTGCGTGCCGTTATCGAGCGTCACGATGCGTGAAATACGCTGCCGCACCTCGAGGTTGACATAGATTCCGGAGTTGACCAGCAGGAAGTCAATCGCAGCATCTTTGACGGCGGGTTCAACCTCATCAAAATCGAGGGGGATAACCTCGAATTTTTTCGGATGCAGAGCATAGCTGAGATAGTTGGCGGTCGAGTCCCACATCTGGTGCGTCACAGCGTCACCCCGGTGACTCAGCACACCGATACGAATGCTTTTTTCACTCGCATGGAGCAACCCTGGCGCGATAAGAAGCAGCGCTATGAGGGCGATGTTGGCTATCAATAGATAATATTTTCGGTCTGTCATACCTGATCAAAAAATAGACTTCCACCGATCAAACCCCTCTCCCTGGGGTGAGGGGCGCCGTTATTTGCCGGGTTGTAAACGTGACAGCGTTAAAGTCACGCTACGCATTTTCCGAAGTATAGCACCGTAGGATGCTGCTGAGCTTGCGAAGCGCATCGCTCGAGAATGCACGCTGCAGGCGTTTTTTGAAACTCCCCGCACGAAACAGCATCAGGATGATAAAGATCGCCATATAGAGTCCGGGCTCCCGGTAGTCAGCCTTCACCAGCCACAGAAAGTGAATGACGCCAAACAACCCTGCTGCATAGACCCATTGATGCAGCGCCGACCAATGCTTGCCGAGACGGCGCATCATGCCCCTGGTTGAGGTGACAGCGAGCGCCAGAAGAATCAGGAATGCCACAAAGCCAAGCGTAATGTAGGGCCGTTCGAGAATATCGACGCTGATCTCCATCCAGGAGAGGCCACGATCCAGCCACAGATAGACCGTGAAGTGCAGCAGCGCATAAAAAAAGGCAAAGAGACCCAACATGCGGCGATAGCGCAGCAGCCACCCCCGTGCGGTGAGCTTACGCAGCGGAGTGATCGCAAGCGTTATCAGCAGCAGGCGTATGCTCCAGTCTCCACTGCGATGCAGCAATGCCTCAACCGGGTTGGCGCCCAGCTGTTGCTGCAGCGCATCCCACAGCAGCAGCAATGCCGGAACGAGGCACAACAGAAACAGCAACAGTTTGCCAATGACAATATTTTTGTTAGCAACTCTCATCTCATCGCTCAGAAGTTGTTCTTCAGGTTCATGCCGCGATAGAGCGACGCCACTTCATCGGCATAACCATTGAACATCCTGGTCTTCTCACGGCCGGAAAATATCCCGCCTCCCAGAACACGATGTTTTGCCTGGCTCCAGCGTGGATGATCAACCTTCGGATTGACGTTGGCGAAAAACCCGTATTCATCCGGCGCTTTGCCGTTCCATGTGGTTGGCGGCTGCTTTTCAGAAAAAGAGATTTTGACAATCGACTTGATGCTCTTGAAGCCATATTTCCACGGCACGACCAGGCGCAGCGGAGCGCCATTCTGATTCGGCAGTATCTCCCCGTACAAACCTGTACTCAGAATTGTCAGCGGATGCATCGCCTCATCCATACGCAGTCCTTCACGGTATGGCCAGTCGAGTCCGTCGTAGCGCTGATTGGGCATGCGCTTGGGATCATGGAGGGTTTCGAACACCACATATTTTGCTTTGGAGGTCGGCTTGAATTGCTTTAACAGGTCGCCCAGCGGAAAACCCACCCATGGAACCACCATTGACCAGGCCTCGACACAGCGAAAACGATAGATGCGCTCCTCCTGGGTGAAGCTTGACAGGATCTCTTCGATATCAATTTTTCCCGGCTTTTCGCATTCGCCATCGACTTCCACTGTCCATGGACGTGTCTTGAACTTACGCGCCGTTTTTGCCGGAGTCGACTTGCCGTGGCCAAACTCGGTAAAGTTGTTATAGGTCGTAATCCACTTGTAATCAGTGACTTCAGCATCAACACGGTATTTACTTGGGTGAAGATTTGCAATGGGTTTGAGTTTTCCGGGCTTGTCTGCCAGCGCAAGCGCCAGATCGGGCATGGCAAGCCCGGCGAAGGCGTAAATCCCGCTTTTCAAAAATTCACGACGCTGATTGAAAATCGACTGAGAGGTGATCTCGGATGAACGGATCCCCGACGTTTTCCTGATTAACATGTTGATATTTTCCGAGTAAAGTTATCAGTAATTATGATAGACCATCAATCAGGGGGAAATCTTCACAAAAGGATCACATTGGGGAAGTTTTAGGTTTTAGGTTTTAGGTTTTAGGTTCATCTCAAACCCAATACATCCTGCATATCGTAAAGTGCTGGATCCTGCTGCATCAGCCAGTGTGCTGCACGCACGGCGCCGTTGGCGAAGGTCATGCGGCTGGATGCCTTGTGGGTGATCTCGACACGCTCGCCATCCTGTGCAAACCAGACCGTATGCTCACCGACGACGTCGCCGGCACGGATGGTTTCAAAACCGATGGTTTTGCTGTCACGCTCGCCGGTGATGCCTTCACGGCCATAGACT
>JAUXDV010000024.1 GCA_030620735.1 Gammaproteobacteria bacterium | reverse complement strand
TGGTCAGGGCCGCTGTCAGCGTCGTCTTACCGTGGTCAACGTGGCCAATCGTACCGACGTTTACGTGCGGTTTTGTACGTTCAAATTTTTCTTTAGACACTTTAAGCTACCTTCGTAATTATTCAGTTCTTGATACTAATACTTCTAACACTTCTATCGCTTCGCGATTTCATCGCCAATACTTGCCGGTACTTCACTATATTTTTCAAATTCCATCGAGTAGGTCGCACGACCCTGTGTTGCTCCGCGAAGATCGGTTGCATAACCAAACATCTCTGCCAGCGGTACATCCGCATTCACTATTTTTCCGGCGGGTCCATCGTCCATGCCGTGAATGATTCCGCGGCGGCTATTCAAATCACCGATGACATCACCCATATTTGCCTCGGGTGTGACCACCTCGACCTTCATGACTGGCTCAAGCACCACCGGGTCTGCTCTGCGGGCGCCCTCCCTGAAACCCATCGATCCGGCTATCTTGAATGCCATCTCCGAAGAGTCGACATCATGATAGGAGCCATCGTAGAGTGTTACCTTCACATCAACGACAGGAAACCCGGCATTGATGCCACCCTTCATCGATTCCTGAATACCTTTGTCCACAGCCGGGATAAATTCCCTGGGAACGACCCCGCCGACGATGTCGTTGACGAATTCATATCCACTGCCGGACTCCTGTGGTTCGATCTTCAGATAGACATGGCCATACTGACCGCGGCCACCTGTCTGACGAACAAACTTTCCTTCCTGCTCGACCGTTTTGCGAATCGTCTCACGATAGGCAACCTGTGGAGCGCCGACATTCGCCTCTACATCAAACTCGCGCTTCATGCGATCGACGATAATCTCCAGGTGCAATTCACCCATCCCTGAGATGATCGTCTGCCCTGACTCTTCATCCGTATGCACGCGAAAGGATGGATCCTCCTGCGCCAGCTTGGAGAGGGCAACGCCCATCTTATCCTGGTCCGCCTGCGTTCTGGGTTCTACAGCAACCGATATGACCGGCTCCGGAAACTCCATGCGCTCAAGCGTGATGATCTCCTTGAGATCGCTGAGTGTATCGCCGGTGGTGACATCCTTGAGCCCGACTGCCGCCGCGATATCGCCGGCGCGCACCTCTTTGATCTCTTCACGCGTGTTGGCGTGCATTTGTAAAATTCGCCCGACACGCTCTTTTTTTCTTTTCACCGGATTGAATACAAAGTCACCGGACTTCAGAACACCAGAGTAGACACGAAAGAAAGTCAACGTGCCGACAAAAGGATCTGTCGCAATTTTAAATGCAAGTGCTGCAAATGGCGCATCATCCGATGCCGGCCGTTCAGCTTCACTCTCATCCTTGTCATCGAGGTGCCCTTTGATCGCCGCCACTTCGTTCGGCGCAGGCAGATATTCAATGACACCGTCCAGCATAGTCTGGACTCCCTTGTTCTTGAACGCGGAGCCGCAGAACATCGGTGTAATTTCGTTGGCGATGGTGCGCAGTCGTATACCCGCCTTGATCTCATCGTTGTTCAGCTCACCTGTTTCCAGGTACTTCTCCATGAGCTCGTCAGTTGCTTCAGCAGCGGCTTCGATCATCGATTCCCGCATCTGTTCGCACTGTTCGAGCAACTCCTGCGGGATGTCGTGTTCTTCGAACCGAACCCCCATATCCTCTTCATCCCAGAAGATGGCTTTCATCTTGACCAGGTCGACGACGCCAACGAAATCCTCTTCAGCGCCAACATTCATTTGCATGGCAACCGGAGTTGCGCCAAGGCGCTCCTCCACCTGTTCGACGACACGCCGGAAATCCGCTCCTATGCGATCCATCTTGTTGACGAAGCCAATCCTCGGCACGCCATATTTATTCGCCTGCCGCCACACAGTCTCCGACTGGGGCTCAACTCCGCCAACAGCGCAGAAAACAGCACATGCGCCATCCAGTACACGCAGTGATCGCTCTACCTCGATGGTAAAGTCAACGTGCCCCGGCGTATCGATAATATTGATACGATGCTGCGGGAACTGCTTCTCCATGCCGCTCCAGAAACAGGTCGTTGCAGCAGAGGTGATGGTAATGCCCCGCTCCTGCTCCTGCTCCATCCAGTCCATGGTTGCAGCGCCGTCATGCACCTCACCGATTTTGTGCGATACGCCCGTATAATAGAGAATACGTTCGGTCGCTGTTGTCTTACCGGCATCGATGTGCGCCATGATGCCGACATTGCGATAGCGACTGATCGGCGTTGTGCGTGCCACAAATTTTTCCGCTTTAGCCCAAATTACCAGCGATAGTGCGAGAACGCCTTGTTGGCTTCAGCCATGCGATGCGTATCTTCGCGCTTCTTGACTGCAGAACCACGCTGGTCGGAAGCATCCATCAATTCACCAGCCAGACGCAGCGCCATTGATTTCTCACTGCGCTTGCGTGCAGCCTCGATCAGCCAGCGCATCGCCAGTGAGTCGCGGCGTTTGGCGCGCACTTCAACCGGCACCTGGTAGGTGGCGCCGCCAACACGACGGGATTTAACCTCAACCATTGGACGCACGTTGTCCATTGCCCCATCCAGTGATTCCAGCGGGTCACCGCCCTTCTTATCGGCAATCTGATCAAGGGCGCCATAGATAATGCGTTCTGCGACAGCTTTCTTGCCGTCCTGCATAATCATGTTGACAAATTTTGTCAGCAAGATGCTTCCGAATTTTGGATCCGGGAGAATCTCACGACGTGCTGCTACGCGTCTTCTGGCCATACTTGCTTCTCTCTAAACTCTTGCTTCAGCTCGCTTTACTTAGCTGACGAATTAATCTCTTTTAACTCTTCGGACGCTTGGCGCCATACTTTGAGCGTCCCTGACGACGCGTTTCAACACCGGAGGTATCCAGTGTGCCGCGAACCGTATGATAGCGCACGCCGGGCAAATCCTTCACACGGCCGCCACGAATCAGAATCACCGAGTGTTCCTGAAGATTGTGTCCCTCACCACCAATATAGCTTGTTACCTCATGGCCACTGGTGAGGCGAACACGCGCAACCTTACGCAGCGCTGAATTCGGTTTTTTGGGTGTCGTTGTATAGACACGGGTACAGACTCCACGCCGTTGAGGACAGGCTTCCAGTGCTGGAACGGTGCTCTTTACTATCTTGCGCTTGCGTGGTTTACGTACTAGCTGATTGATTGTTGCCATTCGTTCTCGTCTCCGTGAAGACGCTATCGGCGCAAAAATTGCGCCATTTAATAAACATTAACAGACCCTCTTCAGCCTTATCATATCAAAGCCAAACAGCGTAAGTCATTGAATTTATGGGGCATAACCCAATGGACAGATTGCTTTCCAACCATCCTCCCGCCGCCTTTTTAACGATTGACCTGCGAGAAAGACCGCGAATTCTAAGCCTGTTTAGAGGTGTTGTCAATGTAAATAAGGAAAAGAACGCATGAATTTGTAGATTATTATCCCGCTACCCATGCAGTAAGCAGTGTTTTTGCGGCTACGGGTGATGCACATGGGATAAAACGGACGAATTCCGCTAACTTAAAACCTAAAGCCTGTCTTCTCACTTTCCCGGTTTTCTTTTCCCTGAACAGTTGAGAAAAAATGGTCTCTGGTCTTCCAGACGAAGCGCCGTTAGCTGCCCGCCCCACAAGCAGCCTGTGTCGAGTGACCAGAGCTTGCTGCCGGCCATATACCCCAGTGTCGACCAGTGCCCGAAAACAATCCTGTCACGTGCGCTTACCCTTTGAGGAGCCATAAACCACGGCAGCAGGTTGTTGCTCTGGGATCCCACAGGGCCGTTTTCATTGAGTACGAGTTTTCCCTTTTTTGTGCAGTAGCGCATGCGGGTAAGGCAGTTTGTAATAAATCGCAGCCGATCCATCCCTTCCAGATCCTCACTCCATCGATCAGGCTTATCTCCATACATGGCGGCAAAAAACTTTTTGTGCTGTTTTTTATGGCGCAAAACCGATTCAACTTCGGCAGCATGCTTGCGGGCCTGCGCAATGCTCCATTGCGGAGGCAGACCTGCATGGATCATGCTGAAATTTATACCCCGGTCTACATGCATCAACGGCCGGAAGCGCAGCCACTTGAGCAACTCCTCCCTGTCCGGAGCATTCAACACACCCTCCAGACTGCTGCCGGGTTTGGGACGACGTCCGGCAATCGCGACAGCCAGCAGGTGTAAATCGTGATTGCCCAGCACCGTAATAGCCCTGTCGCCCAACCCTTTGATAAAACGCAACACCTGTGTCGATTTTGGACCACGATTAACCAAATCGCCGACAAACCACAAATGATCGGCAGTCGGGTCGAACTGGATTCGCTCAAGCAGACGCTGCAATTCGTCATAACAGCCCTGAATGTCGCCAATTGCATAAGTTGCCATACAGTAAATCCCTATAAATGTTCGCTGACACTATAATAATATTTAGTAATACGCTACGTTGGCTGCTATCTTTCACCCTGCAGACAATAATAGCTACGCCGGGAAACGAAGCATAGTCGATCGCCAGCTGGATTTTACCGCCATTTATGCAGACGGCATAGCAAATATCAAACTCCATTGAACAAAGGGAGAATGGAAAATCATGAAAGCACGCGTTAAATGGGTAGAAGGAGCACTGATGGTTGGAGAATCAGGCAGCGGACATGCCATCGTAATGGATGGTCCTCCGGATCATGGCGGCCGCAACCTTGGTATGCGGCCGATGGAGATGCTGCTGCTGGGCATGGGCGGCTGTACCGAATTCGATGTCATGATGATGCTGCGAAAGAGCCGCCAGGATGTCACCTCCTGTGAGGTACGGTTGGAGGCGCAGCGTGCTGAGGAGGAACCAAAGGTGTTCACCGCAATTCATGCGCATTTTGTCATCCATGGCAGAAACCTGAATGAAAAGCATGTCCAGCGGGCGATTACTCTCAGCGCTGAAAAATACTGTTCTGCATCGATCATGCTGGAAAAAACTGCCGAAATCACCCATGACTATGAGATCGTGAACCTGTGAAACGTCCTGATAGAGGTTTCGGCATGCGCCATGTGGCGCTGTTCGTACACGATCTTGAAGCCTGTATAAACTTCTATACCGACCTCATGGGCATGGAAGTCGAGTGGCGGCCCGATGAACAAAATGCCTATCTCACATCAGGCAGTGACAACCTGGCATTGCACCAGGTATCCACGCAACAGCAACGCAACGAGAGCGCCCAGCGCCTCGATCACATCGGTTTTCTGCAAAAACATGCGGAAGATGTCGACCACTGGTTTCAATTTCTGCAGGATCATGGCGTCAGAATGCGCTCCGAGCCCCGCACCCACCGAGACGGCTCACGCAGCTTTTACTGCTACGATCCCGACAGCATGGTGATACAAATCATCCATCATCCCCCTGTCGCCGACTGGAAACAGATGCGCGGCATCAATTGATCTACAGGGGAGCCTCGCCATTTTACCGCAGCCACTCGATAGATGTATCGAATCCTCCATCATCATATAACACAAAGTTGCGGTATGCGGGCGGCAGCGAATCAATCGCCATGTTGAGAGTTTTCGGCTTGAACTGAATCGAGGTCGCGGGAGTTCCGATCAAGCGGATCTCTCCTCTTGTACTCTCGAACTGTTGATGGATGTGACCGAACACCACCGCCCTCACCTGCGGATAGCGGTCAATGACGGCAAATAGTGCGTCACTGTTTTTCAATCTGATGCGGTCCATCCACTGGCTGTCGATTTTCAGCGGCGGATGATGCAGGAAGATCATCACGTTTTGTACTGCAGAGTGTTTCAACAACTGCTCAAGCCGCAGCAACTCCGATGCTGACAACTCACCGTCCACCCTCCCCGGCTGACTGCTGTCCAGAAAGATCAGGCGCCACTTCTTCAGCAGCAGATCTGCGCAATAGTTGACATTGCCTTGATTCAGCAGTCGCGATGCCGTGGCGGCTTCATCATGGTTGCCGCATAAAGTATAAACAGGGCAGCCGGGCATGGAAAAATAGTGCTGCAGACGCTGATAGACGGCAGCAATCGGCTGCTGCGCAAGATCCCCTGTAGCAACCAGCAGATCAGGCTGCGGTTTGCGGACGGCAATCTGCTTCAGCAGTGCACACAGCGTCTCGTCAGTATTGACACCGGATCGCAGAATGTCACCGGGCATCCCACACAAATGCAGATCTGTGAGCTGAATCAGATGGATGGGGTTCATTGTCATCTTTCAGGGGGGTGCTTTAGTTTCTGACCAGAGATGGCCTATGGTATATACTTTTAGCGTAAACTGTTTAGCAATCAGTCGAATAACAACCATATATGTAACTTCTCAAAAACCTCGGGCATTGTTTGAGTTTGAATTCGTCAAGACGTAGGGCGCGGGATTATTGAGTAGTTACCCATATAGTCTGCCTTGCTCGACCCGGCAATCATTTCAGAAAGATATTGGAAAATGTAATGGGACATCGACGCATCGAAGATCTGCCTCACTATCTGTACGCGGACTATGTGCAATGGGAAGGCAGATGGGAGTTGATATATGGCATACCGTATGCCATGACGCCAGCGCCTACGATTCAGCATCAAAGCATAAGTCATAAGATAGCTGCAGCGCTTGCTGAATCTCTCAAAGAGTGCAAAGAGTGCCAGGCTCTACTGCCCGTCGATTGGAAAATCGATGAAGATACTGTCGTGCAGCCGGATAACCTGGTCGTCTGCGGAAAAGCGGAAGGCGCCTACCTGAACAAAGCACCGGCGCTGATTTTCGAGATCCTCTCCAAATCGACGGCTACAAAAGACAAAACCACCAAGTTCAGCATCTATGAGCGGGAGGGTGTGGCTCATTATGTTATCGTCGACCCCAAAGAGCAGTTTGCCAAGGTCTATTCACTGCATGACGGACGCTACATCAAGGTCATGGACGCCACAGATGAGAGCTGTGAATTTGATTTGAAAAAATGCCAAATATCATTCAATTTTTCTGAAATCTGGGCCTGAATCACATCACATCGGACTCGAATAATATGACAATGAATACAGCAGGCTTGCAGCAAACAGACGATCTACAAGCACTCGGGGAGCAGATCTCCGGCACTCGAAAACCTCTGCTGTTGATGTTTTCCCAGCATCACTGCCCTTTTTGCAAAAAGCTGAAGAGCGAAGTCATCGAACCGATGCTGCAAAACCCGCAATACCGGCAACGTCTTTTTATGCGCGAGCTGATGATTGATTTCGGCAGCAACCTCAGCGACTTCAAAGGCAAACCCACTACCGGCATCGACCTGTTCGAACTCTACGGTATGATCGTCACGCCCACCATTATCCTGGTCGACGGCTCCGGCAAAGAGATCGCCAAACGCCAGACCGGCGTCAATACCGTCGAGATGTATGCATGGTATCTTGATCAAGCCATTGATGATGCGGTTTTAGCGCTGTCCAATGGTGATGAATGAGCTACAAGGTGGAATTCTATTATAGGAATAGAACAGCGCATTAGATTAAATCTGAGCGTCACCTCTTAACCCCAATCAATTCCACCATCGCATGCACCCCTTATCCAGCCTGCGGGAAACTGCTGACATTATCCGTGGCAAACAAGATCAATCCACTAACTCATTAACAGGACAAACTAAATGAAAATCATCCTTGCAACATTCCTATCTCTATTGTTTTCAGCATCAGTCTACGCAGACAATTATCTTGTAGATGCTGATTCTGATTGCAAAGTATGGAGTCCAGACCCCATCACACTAACGGAAACCATTTCATACACAGTTCAATGTGTTGACGGAAAAGCACATGGAAAAGGGTCTTTAACTGTGTATGACAATGGTAGAAAGTCCAGATATTATGATGGTGAATTTCAAAATGGGAAATGGCAGAGTGAGAAAGGCTCGATAACAACGTATCAAAATGGCGAACAGATTACCTATAATCAAGGCAAGTTGGAAAACAGGGATATTCCTAACGGATCCTAAAAACAGGGAAGGATGGTGTTAAATGTTCTGGCTATGGTGGTAATGTCAGTTTCTGAATGCCAGATAGCATGGGTGAAGCCTCCTAGAAATACCTGGCCAGCGTGATCTGCACAAAATCATCCTGGCGAAAAGCGTACATTGGATCGAGCGGATCGACATCCCAGAAAAGGTGCGCTTCGACCCCCAGTTTATAACTCTCTCCGAGACGGCGGCTCGCTTCAAGACGGAAGCTCTTGCTGTTGAAATCGAGGTCATACATGACACCAGCCAGTAGTTCGCTGCTTTGCATGTCGTTAAGCGCCAGGCGCATCCCTGCAAATATGTCGTTTTCGAACACGGTCAGCGCCAGATGGTCGCGGGAGTCATAGTTGTATTCAAGCAGCACGCCAACATCTGCGGCGCTCTCATTGATGCCGACGAAGGTGTATTCAAAACCACCGACGAAGGCGTTGTAATTCTCCGTCGTTGTCTCACGATGCACGGCCTCCAGCTTCCACAGCCACGCCTCGCCAGTGTATTGCAACTCCAGGCCTGCCTGCTTCAGTTGATAATAGAAGGGCGCCAACACCTCGCCGGCAAACAGCAGCAGAGGCTCTCTGGATGTGCCCTGAAACCAGGACAGCGCAAAATCCAGGTTGCTGATGCTCTGATTCCAGCGGATTGACCAGTCAAGATGCTGCTCTTCATCATCAGATTCGTAGCTGGCAAGATCCTTGTCGATCACCAGAGGTGGCCGGAAACGTCCTTCGATCCCGGAAAAAGCGCGTTCGCGAAACCAGGGAAGCAGGAACAGGTCGATGCCGCCATTGCCGATGGTGCGGGTGATACGCAGCATCGGCTGTCCCAGTTTCTCTTCGTGGTCGATATCCTCCAGCACATCGGTCTGGTTGATGATATCCACCAGATGCTGGGTCTCGGTGACTCCCCAGAAAACCTTGCTGATACCGGCGCGAAATTCCCAGTCTCCCTTGACCCACAAAAAGTCGAGTTCACGAATATCCGCATGCGAGCGCTCATCATCCATGCTATCCAGACGCGCAAAAGGGATGAAGGTCACTCCCAAGTTGCCGCCATCCCATTGGCGCCTGAACTCGGGCTGGGCGCTGACAGAGATGCCACCATCGCCCTGCCCCGGCCATGCGCCCTGTGAAAAAAAGCCACGCAGTTCAACGGCGACATTACCTGACCACTCGGCCACAGCGACATGACTCAGCAGCATTGAGAATATGAACGCTGTATTGATGATTTTTTTCATATCGCCGTTTGGTTAGGTTCAGGATAGATTATTTCACTACAAATCTGTGTGTATCTGTGTTCATCTGTGGAAAAAAAACATGCGGCGCAATGCGCAGGCTTATTGCGCCCTACGGGCTGGTTCGTCATTGCGAGGAGGCTCCGCCGACGCGGCAATCTTCCCGAGATTGCCGCGCTACGCTCGCAATGACGAAATTCCACGCATTAATCGTGACATTCTCGACAGATGCGCTTCGTACCTCAGCTCATCCTACGGGGCGTGCTGAATTAACATTCCGTATATTCCGTGGTTAGAATAATCACAGCCAGCGCCTGACCTTGTTCTTGTACTCAAGATAGTGCTGCTCAAATTTCTCTTCGAGGATGCGCTCCTCGTGAATGATCTGATGGTTGCTAATGATCCACACAAACAACGGCAGCATCAGAAAAGGAGTCAACCCACCGAACCAGATCGCCATGCCGGTGAGAAGCAGCAGCAGTCCCAGATACATCGGGTTGCGTGTGAACCGGTACATGCCGGATGTTACCAGTGCCGATGTATTATCCAGTTTTAGCGGATGAAAAGTGGTTTTGGCGCGAAAAAAAAGGTACAGCGACCACAAGTCGATAACCAGAGCTAGCGCAACAAAGAGCAGGACAATACCCCTCCACTCCACCGGAATCAACTCCATTACCGGCAGATAACGCTGCAACAGCCACATGCAGACGGCAGCGATGACAGCTATGAGCGGCGGGAAAATTTTAGGCATGATTCGACCTTGCTCTTCAATAAATACCGGAGATTGCTTCGTCGCAAGCTCCTCGCAATAACACTGCTACCCCGTCATTGCGAGCGCAGCGTGGCAATCTCAACACTACCTTTGACGCGCCAGGCTGTTTTTGTTGAAATCCCTGTTGCTGAGGCCGGTTTTAAACTTGTATTTTTTCCACTGCAGACGCGTGGACTTGCCGGTCTGATGGTTTTGCATGGACATCTCATTGGCGCGCCAATAGCGCCCGATATACTCCCGGTATCCTTTCCACGTCAGCGTCTTCAACTTGCGTTTCTTGCGGTCGTAAAAATCAATTTTTACCGGGCGCATCTCTTTTGTATCGATCCATGCAATTTGTTTCGTGTATCCGGAATATTTATAGGCTGGAATACGCTCGATTTTGTGGCACTTCCAGCCCTTTCCGCAGGGCTCTTCACCGAGATATTTATAGCTGTATTTTTCGATCTCCTGCGAGCCCAGATCCTCAAAGGCAAACTCACTGCCCATGAATGGCCCCGACTTGTTCTTCGAGGAGATGCGCTTGACACGTTTCAGTGCGGGCAGGTAGAGCCACTGGTCATCCGGTTTGAGACCGTGCGAGAAAGTCAGCATGGCAGTCCCTTTGACATCTGCTGGCGTATCGAACAGCGACAACGCCTTGTCGCCGTCACTACGCCCTTCGAGCGTTTTCGAGCGGATGGCGCGACTGCTGGTCTTGCCCGTTCTATTGCGCAAGGTCATCACCATGTCGGCTGTCGTGTCCCCCCAACCGGAGTCCCGTACATCCGCCTCAGTTGCGATGCGCAATCCTTTCTGCCGGGCAGTCTCGGCAATCACAGTGCCAGTGCTCAGCAGAACAGCGAGGAATAATGCCACATGCTTTTTCATTGTATTTCTCCAAAAATTCAAAAAAACCTTTTTTAACCACAGATGAACACGGATACACACGGATTTTTTTATACTTTATCAGTGAATACCTGTGGTTAGCCACTCACCATGCAAACCATGAAACAAACGAGCACTCGGCCTCACCTATTTTCGTGCTTTTCGCGACTTTCGTGGTTGAAAAATGTCTGGTTGCCGAAATCATGGTGCAATGCGCTGTCGCTTATTGCACCCTACGGGTTTTGCTACTTCATAGGTATGATTAATCCCATAATCTGTGTTTATCTGTGTGCATCTGTGGATAATTCTTTGTCAGTCGGATTGAGCCACACGTCCAACTTTATCAGCAATGGCGGCAGCAATAGAAAATCCGCCAGCAGTGCAAAGGCGATAATAATCGATGTCATCACTCCCATACCGGCATTGAGCTCAAAACTCGATGTTGACAGCACCAGAAACCCGGCGATCAGCGCCAGCGAGGTAATCCACAAGGCCACTCCCACGGTTTTGAAAGAGTAGCGCACCGCATCTTCTGCATTCAATCCCTGTTCGCGCCGTGCGCGCAAATATTTACTCAGGAAGTGTACCGTGTCATCGACCACGATACCCAGCGTCATCGCTGCTACCACCGACAGTGACAGTCCGATTTCACCATCGATGAGCGCCCACAGGCCGAAGGCCATTCCGGCAGGAGCCAGATTCGGAATCAGGCTTATCAGGCCGTAACGCAGTGAACGCAAAGCAATAATAAGAATCAGGGAGATCACCACCAGCGCGACGATTGTGCCAATCATCATACTGCGGATATTATTCATGCCAATATGCGCAAACATCACCGTGGGACTGGAACCCCAGGTCAATATCTCCGGCGTATTGGTTTGCAACCATTGATGAACACGCTGTTCGACACCCAGCACCGCCACCGAAGAGATGGTTTTCATGGTGACGGAAACCCGGGTAGCGCGCTTCTCGATATCGATCTGGTTATTCAGATCGAGGCCGTAGGGCAGCGACATTTCATATAATAGTAAATACTGCGCCGCCAGGTCTCGCTGTCGGGGGAGTTTTTCCCAGCCGGGGTCATCGCCATGCATGTTCTTATTCAGGCGTTTGAAGGTATCCGTGATGGTGCTGACATGAATC
The DNA here is from genome assembly GCA_030620735.1 of Gammaproteobacteria bacterium. Classification (GTDB taxonomy): domain Bacteria; phylum Pseudomonadota; class Gammaproteobacteria; order Chromatiales; family Chromatiaceae; genus Sva-25. The sequence continues at coordinate 1,382 of JAUXDV010000024.1, read as the reverse complement.
ACTTCGGGCTGTTGTCGCAGCCAGTTGGTAAATAGTTCGACCTGATGCATGAATTCCGGCCTGGAGATGCCACTCTCCTCTTTGGAGTCCAGAGAGAAATCCATGTAGTACATGCCGGTGAGATTCTCCAGGGCAAAATCAGTGTCGGTGCGAAATTCGATCTTGTCATCAAAATAGTGCACATAGATGTCATTGGCCACATTGAAGGGTGCCAGCAAAACCAGCAGGATGATGACAATCCCCATACCGGGAAGCAGTCTCTTCTGATGGCGAATGACCCATTCGGAGAAGCGTTCCATCAGGTGTGTGCCGCTTCTGGTTCCCTGCTTGACTCGCAGTGGCAAAATCATCATCAGTGCAGGCAGGAACAGGACGGAAAGTGCATAGGCAAGCAGCACGCCGAAAACGGAGATATTTCCAAGATCATGAAAAGGGGGCGCATCACTGAAGTTGAGCGTTAGAAAGCCTACCGCCGTAGTAATGGAGGTGAGGAATACCGGCATCAGGTTGATGCGCAGACTCTCGACCATCGCATCCTGTTTATTGACGCCATGGCGCACCCCCTGCATCCAGTTGGTGAGTATATGCACACAATCGGCCACTCCCAACGTGAGGATAATCACCGGCGCCGACATCACCGGCGGGCTCAGCGCGATCCCCGACCATCCTGCCAGTCCCATGGCGCCGAGAATAGCGAATAGCGTCACCAGCAGGGTTCCGAGCATGCCGCCAAAACCCCGCAACTGCAAAAAAACCATGCTCATGATCAGCAGCAGAGCCAGCGGCATGAGGTGCTGCATATCCCACTGTGAAGCTTCAGGGAAGGCGTTGTTCATCATCACCAGACCGGTCAGATAGACATCGATGTGCGGATAGGTGGTGGTGATATAGGATTTGAGATCACGCACAGAGGCGACAACCTCCGGGACCTCACGGGTCATATCATCGCCGGGCAACTCCACCACGATATTCAGTGCTGTCACATGGCTGAGGGGCGAGATCAGGCGATTGATCAGCATCGGCTCGGCCAATGCAATCTGCCGGATCTGTTCTAGATCCGCTGCCGACAACTGCAGCGGCTCTTCGACCAGGTCAGCCACCGTTAGATCATCCCCAACTGCGCTGGTATGTTGAAAATTGGTGATGGAGTCGACGCGCAGTGAATAGGGTGTCTGCCAGGCGCGTTCGGTAATATCCTGCACTGCAGCGAGGATCTGCGGCGTAAATACATGGCCATCTTTTGGCGCCAGCACCAGCAGCACGTTGTCGTTCTTGGTATAAGTATCCTGAAGGTTTTCAAATGCCAGCAACTGCGGGTTCTCTTCGCCAAAAAAGATCCGGTAGTCATTGTCAAAATGCAAAAAACGGCCGCCGCTGGCCAT
>JAUXDV010000247.1 GCA_030620735.1 Gammaproteobacteria bacterium | reverse complement strand
GCCGGCACCATGGTTGAGCGCGGCAGGGGAAACGGCATCGTGGTTGCAACTGCACTGTCAACGGAGCTGGGTGCGATCGCCAGTGACGTCATTCACGGTGAATCAGCCAAACCACCATTGCTGGTCCGCATGGAGACCTTTACGCACCGGATTGCCATATTCGTTGCTGTTGCTGCCCTGCTCATGGCCGTTGTCTCTTTCTCCCGCGGCATGCTGTTTCATGAGATCTTCATGCTCTCTGTGGCGCTTGCGGTTTCCGTCATTCCTGAAGGATTGCCTGTTGCACTCACGGTTGCGCTCGCCATCGGCATGCGGCGCATGGCAAAACGCAATGTCATCATTCGTCGCCTGCTGGCAGTGGAATCACTCGGCTCATGCACCTACATCGCGACGGACAAGACCGGCACCCTGACAGTCAACGAGCTGACGGCGCGGCGCATCTCTTTTCCCAATGGCGATAGCTGGAAAATTTCCGGTGAAGGAATGGAGCCAACAGGAGATATCCTACCGCCGCATGCTCCGCCTTCAGAGGAGGAGATTGCGTTGCTGGAACGCTTGTCACTCGCTTCCATTTTGACTAATGATGCTTTTCTGGGGATGCACGATCAGCAATGGAGGCACTATGGCGATGCCGTTGACGTGGCCCTGCTGGTGATGTCACACAAGGCGGGAATCGTCAAAGCGCAGACGATCAATGCCTTTCCCGAGGTTGGCTCCCTGCCCTTCGAGTCAGAACGTCTCTTTTCCGCCACTCTCAACCAAGTTGGCGGCAGACGCTGCACTTTCGTTAAAGGCGCCTTTGAGAAACTGCTGCCGATGTGCACCACCATGGCCCTGCCGGGACAGGATGCCGCCATCAATATTGCCGGGCTTGAGCAGCAGGCAAATGATCTCGCCCGCCAGGGTTTTCGCGTCATTGCTATTGCCTCAGGCGACAAAGCCCCCCCTGACTTAGAGGCTTTCACCGAGCAGCACCTACATGGCCTGACGCTGCTTGGTTTGGTTGGCATGATCGATCCACTGCGCGCGGAAGCAAAAGAGGCAGTGACAGCCTGCCGTGAAGCAGGCATCGAGGTGGCAATGGTGACCGGCGATCATCCCGCCACTGCATTGGCCATTGCCAAAAAGCTGGGATTGGCGACGAATGAAGAGCAGATCATCACGGGACCACAACTGCACGCCGCTGCCAGCGAGCAGGAGATCGATCAACTGACCCGTCATGCGCATGTATTTGCACGCGTCGAGCCTTCACAAAAACTCGACATCGTGCGTTCCCTGCAGCGCAACGGACACTTTGTAGCGGTGAGTGGCGACGGCGCCAATGATGCGCCGGCATTAAAGGCGGCGCAGGTCGGTGTCGCCATGGGCAAGAGCGGCACCGACGTTGCCCGGGAAACTGCGGATATCATCATTACGGATGATAATTTCAACTCCATCGTCTCCGGTATCGAAGAGGGGCGCATCTCCTACGCCAATGTGCGCAAGGTGATATTCCTGCTGATCTCGACAGGCGCTGCCGAACTGGTTCTGTTTACCCTGGCTCTGATAAGCGGCCTTCCCCTGCCGTTGCTTGCAGTACAGCTGTTATGGCTGAATCTGGTGACCAACGGCATCCAGGATGTGGCGCTGGCATTCGAACCCGGAGAAGGTGATGAACTGCGCCATCCGCCCCGCTCGCCCAAAGAGCCGATCTTCAATCGCCTCATGATCGAGCGGGTCATCAGCTCTGCCCTGGTGATTGGCATTGTCGCCTTCTTCCTCTTTAAAACACTGCTGGAGTGGGGCTTTACGCTCGACGAGGCGCGCAATGGCACCCTGCTGCTGATGGTGCTGTTTGAGAATGTGCATGTCTTCAACTGCCGCTCGGAGACGCGCTCCATCTTGCGCCACAATCCGATGCGCAACCGCTTACTGCTGTTCGGCACAGCTATCGCTCAATTGATCCATATCGGCGCCATGTACACACCCTGGTTCAGCGATGTTCTGAAAATCCAGCCGGTTTCGCTGCAACACTGGCTCTCACTGCTGGGGCTGACGCTGTCGGTTGTCGTGATCATGGATCTGCAAAAGCTGTGGTGGCGACGCAGCGAAAAAGCCAAACATAAATTCTCTAAATTCATATAGGATGTGCTGAGGCACGAAGCGCATCCTATCCAATCCCACACAATGTAGAAAGTTATTGAGAAATCAGGAGAAACACATGCACCATTCACTCACATCAATCGTTCGCATACCTCTTTTCTGCTCTCTCATGCTGCTCACTCCGCTGTTGTCCGCAGAGAAGCAAGCCGTGTCACCGGACATCAACAGCTATTTTCAAAATCCGGACTGGCAGCAGTGGGTCGATACCTTCGAACGCCCCGGCAGGGAGGTCTTTGACAAGCGCCATGCAATCGTTACAGCAAGCGGTGTCAAACAGGGAATGGCTGTAGCGGACATCGGTGCAGGCACGGGACTCTTTACCCGGCTTTTTGCAGACAGGGTGGGAAAAGCAGGCAAGGTTTATGCGGTCGACATCTCACGGCCATTTGTTGAAAACATTCTGCGAACCTCACGTGAACAGGGATTCGTGAATGTTGAAGGCGTAGTCAATAGTGACGAGGATCTCTCTCTACCTGCCAATTCGATCGATATCGCTTTTCTGGTCGATACCTATCACCATTTCGAATACCCCGTCAGCATGCTTGCATCGATCCGGAGATCGCTCAGAGCCGGCGGCTCCCTGATTATCATCGACTTCCGGCGCGACCCGCATCGCAGCTCCAACTGGGTCATGGGCCACGTCCGTGCCGGTAAAGAGGCCGTCATTGATGAAGTGACAAAAGCCGGCTATCAGTTGATCGATGACAAACCCTTGCTGCGCACAAACTACTACCTGGAATTCAGGGAGAGAGATGCATCCGACAGCCAGGCTGCACAACCCTCTTTTGACTGCAGCAAGGCGAGCGGCAGCATCGAGAAACTCATCTGCCAAAATGATGAACTGGCGGCGCTCGATCGCAAGTTGGCCAAATATTTCAAGCTGGCAATTGAAAGCTATCCTGCCGAAGAGCTCAAAACCCTGAAAGCCGGGCAGCGCGGCTGGATCAAGGGGCGCAACGATTGCTGGAAATCGGATGACAAATCCGTGTGTGTGCGCAGCAACTACCAGCAACGAATCACCGATCTACAAATCACCACAGGGTCAGCTGAGATAACGCATTCAGCGGTGTTTCTCTGCAACCCTGAAAAACACGACTCCATTACAGCCGTTTTCTATAATGAGACCGAACTGCCGGCTGCCGTACTGACACGTCTCTCCGACGAGGTGGATGAACAAAAACTGCTGTTTCTCACCCGCTCCGGCAGTGGCGCCAGATATCT
>JAUXDV010000124.1 GCA_030620735.1 Gammaproteobacteria bacterium | reverse complement strand
GGTGGTTTTGTCGTCAGCGCGGATCGCGAGCAGCAACTCAAGCTGGATCTTGAATACCACGACCTGCATGAGCTGGGAAACCTGATTGTCAGCTATCGAAATCATCTGCCGGTTTATCTGCATGAAATTGCCGATATCGAAGATGGCATGGAGGATTTCAGACGCTTTGCCAGCTATAACGGCGAAGCTGCTGTTGGACTGGGGCTGATCAAAATATCCGGCTCCAACACGGTAGCCATTATCGAAGAGGTAAAACGCAGACTGGAGAGCGAGATCCTGCCACAACTCCCGCCCGGCATGACGCTGGAGATCGTCGTGGACGACGCCGACCTGATCACTGCCATCGTCGAGGGATTGCAGTCACATCTCTTTGAAGGCACCCTGCTGGCGGCGCTGGTGGTGTGGTTATTTCTGACCAGTATGCGCTCGACGCTGATTGTCGCCACCGCGATTCCGGTATCACTGCTGGGCGCCATTGCGGCCATTTACTTCGCAGGTTTTACATTTAATACCATGACCATGCTGGGGCTGCTGCTGCTGATCGGGGTGGTGGTCGATGACGCCATCGTGGTGCTGGAAAACATCTACCGCCACATGGAAGCAGATCCAGATACTGCACCGGAGGTACATGCGGTCGAGGGCACCAGCCAGGTGATGTTCGCCATCCTGGCCGCCACCTTTACCCTGGTTTCCCTGTTCGGCGCGGTGGTCTTCATGGAAGGGATCATCGGCCGGTTTGTCGGCTCCTTTGCAGTGGTCGTGGTGATCGGTGTGCTGGTTTCCCTGTTTGTTTCGGTGACGCTTACCCCAATGCTGTGTGCGAAATACCTGCGCGTCAAAAAGAGCCATGGAGTGATCTACCATCTGCTGGATTCCATATTACAAGGCATGGTGCGCATCTATAAAACTGCACTCGGATTTGTCATCAACCAGCGTCTACTGGTTATTGTAGTGGCAGCACTGACAGTCTATTGCAGCGGCTGGTTCATGGGGCAGCTGGGGAAAGGATTTATGCCTGATGAGGACCAGGGGCGCTTTATTGTCTCGATCAAGACACCGTTGGGATCCAGCATCGACTATACTCGCGGCCGCCTCGTCGCCGTTGAAGAGAAACTCAAAAGCTATGATGAAATTCAAGGCCTGTTCAGCACCATCGGAACCGGCAGCAGGGGCCAGGTCAATCAGGGTGAAATCTATGTCAGCCTGATCCCACGGGAACAACGCCAACTACACCAGACCCAAATTATTGAAAAGGTACGCACAGATCTTGCCAAAATCCCAGGAGTTAGAGCCTTTGCAGCCCCGGTTCCTGTCATAGGTGGCCAGCGAGGAGAGCCCCTGCAGTTTGTTCTCAAAGGACCAAATCTGGAAAAGGTGGCCGCACTGTCAACAGAATTGACAAACAGACTGCAGCAGATCCCGGTCATCGGACCTTTGGACACAGATCTGCAGCTGGATATGCCTGAACTAAAACTCATCCCTGACCGGGAAAAAGCCAGGGATGCAGGACTGGATGCCCTCACCGTCAGCAATGCCCTGCGGGTGCTGGTTGGCGGCCTGGATGTGGCCAGGTACAACGATGAACCCGGTGATGGTGAGCGTTATGACATACGTCTCAAGACGCCTCCCGGCACCATGACCTACGCAGGTGAGCTGCAGCATGTCTATCTGCGCAACCAGTCCAATAAACTGGTCAGGTTGGACAGCGTGGCGCAATTTGAAGCTGGATTGGGTCCTGCCACCATCGGACGATACAATCTGCAATACGCAGCCACTTTTTTTGCTACTCCCACGATTCCGGAAGGAGATGCTTCGGTGATCGTGCTGGATGAAGCGAAAAAGCTGCTGCCTACAGGCTACCAGGTGGAATTGATCGGCCGCGCCAAGGAGTTCAGCAAAACGGTGGGTTATGTTTTGTTTGCTTTCGCGACAGGGTTGATCCTGGTCTACATGACACTGGCCAGCCAGTTCAACTCCTTCATCCAGCCCCTGATTGTCATGGTGGCTCAGCCGCTCGCCATTATTGGCGGTATTTTCGGACTCTGGCTGGGTGGACACTCACTGAATATCTACTCCATGATTGGTTTGGTACTGTTGGTCGGCCTTGTGGCAAAAAATTCCATATTGCTGATCGATCTCACCAACCAATTGCGAGCGCAGGGCTGGTCTGTCAATGAGGCACTGCTGGAAGCCTGCCCCATTCGGCTGAGACCTGTACTGATGACAGCGCTGACGGTGATTCTCTCCATGATTCCCGCAGCTATGGGCGTCGGCGCCGGTGCGGATACCAATGCGCCTCTCGCCGTGGCCGTTATCGGCGGCATGGTTAGCTCAACTCTGTTGACCCTGGTTGTCGTACCGTCGGTTTACTCACTGGTTGAAAATGGATTGGAGCGTTTCAGAGATAAGACGCACAAAAATCAGGAATTGCAGCAGGCACAGGAGAGTTAATGGTCATCACAGCTCTGATATTGTAAATATTGCCTGGATGCCTGGTTTGAAGCACTACACATAGGGGGCGACAACTACAACTTTGTCGTGAGTCCTCAATGTCTGCAATGAGTATGGACCAGCCATTGGCTGCAGCCCTTCAAAACCTGCTCAGGCCAATGTTTCAGAAATTGGCTGTAGTTGCTCCAGTCCGGTCATTCGCAGATCATCAATAAATCCAAAATCTTGAGATCGGGCTGACCAAAAGATTGGCTTGCAATCAATCCAGCACCAAGACTTGATTCAGGTCAAGTGATCCATAGATTCTTCACAGAACTGCAGAATATTGATAATTGCACTAGGATTTATATGGATTTCTGAATCAGGATGTCTATATTTATTAATATGTTAAGCAATGTGAATGTGAGATTTTTCTTCATATTCTATTCTGGGCGGATCGGATGCAAATTTCTGAGAAGAGGAGGGAGAAATGGCCCCCTTGTGTCAATGCGGTGTTTCCAAACAAGGAATTGCCAGACTGATGGAGCATGGAACTGCTTCTACTGACAGCAAACTCCTTATCTTCTCTTTATCTTTACTAGGGAGGAGGCCTTCACAAGCCCCTTCTCCGCACCCGCACCTGCGGCATCAATTTGCGTTTATATATTGGGCGAACGATGCCCGAATTTTGTCTTCTATCCTTTCATGGAAACTCTACTTCATGCAAAACATGATCCGGCAAATCACAAACTGGAAGATAGTCTGGCACAGTTTGTCTTAATAAATCTGACACTTCCTTAACGCTGGTTTTAAAACAGGACATAACGACAGGAGTACAGGATGAATAGTCTGCCAAGAATTACTGAAATCGATATTAGCAGGCAGGCCAGGGCTTTAGCCTGGCTTCGTTTGACCGACTATGCCCTGGTTGTGCTTTGCGGCATGTGGGCGATCGGTTTGCTGACGGATTTAGTCATCAATTTCCCGTCGTACGACGCTACTATATTGATCTTCATATTGATTCTGTCGCTAATCCTTAGCTTCGCAGCCTATACCGGCTGGCGGCATGTCGGTGTGATCGATCCGGCCGTCTGGCAAGTTTACAGTGTCTTGTTTCCGGTGCTGGGAGTTGTCTGCCTGCTCATTACAGGTACTATGCTGGTTGAACACGGCTCCATTGCTGATCTTCTGGATTCTGAAAAGGGCGAATCTACTGGCTCGTTTATGGTCTTATACATAGGTGGTGTGGCCTTGCTGGGTTGGATCTCGTTGTTGCTGTTGCGAAGGATGAAAATCACTGTGATGGGTGCCACGGCCGGCCAGATATTGTTTCTGCTGACCAGTAAAGCCGGAGTCGCAGCAAAACGGGCAGTTGATATAAAACGAATCAACAAGCCGCGCGGCCTGGTCATTGGTGCTGCCGGCATATTGCTTCTGGTAGCTGTAATTCTGTCCCCCGTACCTGAAAACCAATCGGCAGCCAACGCCTTCTTGAGAGTTAGTCAGTATATCAACCTGTTGGGTTTCTTTCTGCTGGTGAGGGCACGGCGATATTTTCAGATCGATGCTGATTCACTGCTCGCCGTCGACCGGCGGTCGCCGATACTCTTCCTGCGGTCTTTCGATGACGATGAAAAGCAACAATTCATCGGATCAGACAAGGCACTGCTGGATTTTTCTCTGGAAACCCGGCTGTCCAACCATTTTTCTCGATTCGGTCCGTTCATCGCTATCGGTTCGCCAAAGGAAACCGTGCCACAGATTGGAGCCGCCCGCGTGCTGCTTTCCGATGAAGAATGGCAGCCCCGGGTTCTGGGCTGGATGCGGAAAGCCGCGCTCATCATCATGTATTCCGGCAAAACCCATTGGGTCAACTGGGAACTGAGGCAGGTGATCGAGAATGAATGTGCCACCCGGCTTATCCTGATGTTTCCGGAGATCAAAGCCTGGCGCAGTTCGAAACGCAACAAGGAGATTTCAGCGCGGGTTGAACAGGTCCGCCAAGTCTTCAAGGACACGCCTTGGGAAGAAGAACTATTGGAGTTAGACGATTTCCCGGGGCTTCGCGCAATGCTGTTCCGCCCTGATGGATCGATGGTGATGGTCACAAGCCGATCACGCAGCCGCGATTCGTATCACCTGGCAGCGCTCATTGCCCACCAGTACCTGCTTTATCATGATCAAGTCGATGGGAACAAAGATGCTTATGAGCAGGCCCCTCGGCTTCGTCGTTCTCTGATTGCAATCGGTGCCGCTACAGCCGCTGTTATTGCCATTTTTGGTGCCCTTTACCTGTTTAGTGCAAAAGACGACTCCCGTTTGTCGTTTAAACAGGGCGAGCTGTACTACTCAGAACCGGTCACCCGGGATGAAGCCGACCGTGTTGGGGAATATCTGGTCAAGCAGAATATCTTCACTGACGAACAGGAAAGCACCGTGCTGCTCAATCAGGAACAGGGGCAATATCAGCTGCGGTTCGTGATCAGCCCGGAATATGTCGAAGCCCCGGCAATGGCTATCCAGTTCGGAGCGCTCGGCAGGCAGATCGCCACCGATGTGCTGGACGGAAATCCGGTCGAAGTGGGTTTTATAGATAACCTGTTCAAACTCATCAAAGTGGTTCCATCAAGCGCAATGATAGTGTTCGGGAAAGGCGAGCTGTACTACTCAGAACCAGTCGCTGAGTCGGACGCCAGTGCCGTCGGCAAGATGCTGATGCAGACCGGGTATTTCAGCGACAGCAAAACGACATCGGTGATCGTCGGCCATGAAGGCGGCGCCTACCAGCTGAAATTCATTGTCGACCCCTCAAACGCAGACGATCCTGATGTCAAAGCTGCGTTTCGTGATTTGAGCCGCAGCGTCGCCGTCGAGTCCCTCGGTGGTCACCCCGTCGTCTGGCATCTGTGCGACAGTAATTTCCGAACCCTGCATAGCGAGCGTTTGTGATCTCCGGAGGGATGAATCGTACTGAGGGAGCTTGCGATCACAGGCTTGTGCGCTATTCCGGAATCTCAGTGGTTTTCGTCGTGAAGGGATATAGGAAGGGCGGGAAATAAGGAACATTCTTCAGTTGCAGTAGTTCAGACTGGATCTGGCAGTTACCGATTGTGACGGTGTGTCTGTTAAGTCAAGATCCTCCATGAACTTTTCCTTACAGAGGCTTTTTCCTTCTTCCACCGTCTCCTTTGAGTACGCTGCTGCCATTCGCTACACCCCTCAAAATCTGAACAGATCGTTGATTCAGCAATTGGCCGCAATTGCTCCAATCCGGTCATTCGCATTATCAAGTTCGTATGCCGATTGTAGGCGAATAGTGGCTCTTCGCATATTAGTAAAGATTGAAAACAGATAAAAAAAGCACAGCCCCATTCCCGTTAGGGAATGAGGCTTCTCAGTAGGTTTGATCGATGTCAAATCAGGATTTCGGTGTATACCAGATTGGCGAGGTGTAGGCGCGTTCCTGTGTCGAAGTTGGCGCGCCTTCGGGGATTTTAATGCCAAAACGGAAGGCGTCGTAGGTCGACCAGCGCGGCGTCGGAATCTCGATGACCCGCGCATAGTAGAAAGCTCTTTGTGAGGGGTCGAATTCCGGATCGCTCCACACGGTGACGAGTTCCGAAGCGCCGATGGTGTTGGTCCAGTTGGCCTTTTCAACATCGACGGTGTTGCCAACAGGCGGCAGTTTGCCCTTGGCATCGGGCTTGCGGTCGCCAGA
>JAUXDV010000069.1 GCA_030620735.1 Gammaproteobacteria bacterium | reverse complement strand
GTCGTTTTCCGCGCAGCTACAGGGTGCATATCCGTTCGTTGACGCGGCGTTCCAACTACTGCACATGCCCCGATTTTGCCGGCAATCAGCTGGGCACCTGCAAACATATCGAGGCGGTGATCAACAAGCTGGGCAAACGGCGGGACTATGCCCGGATGAAACGCCGGGGTGCGCTGTTGCCCTATGTCTATCTCGACTGGAATGTGGAAAACGCGCCACGCATCGCTTTGCACCGTGCTGCAGAGATGCCGGCGGAAGGGGATCTGGCAGCGATACTGCAGGAGTATTTTAACAACAGGGGAGTGTTCCAGGGTCGTTTGCCTGACGAATTTTTTCGCTTTGCCGAGCAGGTGGAGGATCGGGAGGACATCGATCTTGGCGAGGACGCCATCGCTTATGCCAGGCAGTTGGCGGATGGGGCGGCGCACCAACTGCGTTCCGCCGAGATCCGTAAGACCATTGTGGCGTCGGGTGGGCGTCTTCATGGAATCCGGGCTAAGCTCTATCCCTACCAGGTTGAAGGGGTCGCCTTTCTCGCCGCCAACGGCAGGGCTTTGCTGGCCGATGATATGGGCCTGGGTAAGACCCTGCAGGCTATCGCCGCAGCCGGGTGGCTGCATCAGAACGCCAACGCCGAGCGGGTGTTGATTATCTGTCCCGCCTCTCTGAAACATCAGTGGGCCAGGGAGATCGAAAAATTTACCGACATGGATGCACAGATCATTCAGGGCAACGCCGAGGCCAGAGGCGCGCAGTACCGACGCCGCAACGCCTTCACCATCATCAATTATGAGCTGGTGCTGCGCGACTTGTCGGTCATCAACGAACTCTACACTCCAGACCTGCTGATCCTGGACGAGGCCCAGCGCATCAAGAACTGGCGCACCCAGATCGCTACCGCCATCAAGTTGATTCCGTCACGCTACGCCTTCGTGCTCACAGGTACGCCGCTCGAGAACCGCCTGGAGGACCTCTACAGCCTGATGCAGGTTGTCGATCCGCGTGTACTGGGTCCGTTGTGGCGCTACATGATCGATTTCCACATCACCGATGAACGCGGCAAGGTGCTGGGCTATCGCAATCTCTCCATACTGCGCCAACGCCTGGCTCCGGTGATGCTGCGCCGCGATCGCAGGCTGGTCTCCAATCAGCTGCCTGAACGCATACAGACGCGCGTCGACTTGCCCATGACAGAGCCTCAACAGGAACTGCATGACAGCGCCATGAGCGCAGCAGGCACTCTGGCGACCATCGCCAAAAGGAGGCCGCTGACGCCAGTCGAGAATAATCGCCTCATGGCGGCTCTGCAGCAGGCGCGTATGGCCTGCGACGCTGCCGGACTTGTCGACAAGGAGAGCGAGGGTTCGCCTAAGATCGATGAGCTGGAGAAGGTGCTGGATGATCTCTGTCTGCAGGGCGGGCGTAAGGCGGTGGTGTTCTCCCAGTGGACTTTGATGACCGAGATGGTGGAGCAGCGCCTGCGTGAGATGGGCCTGGGAAGTGTGCGTCTGCATGGCGGGGTTCCCACGGTCAAGCGCGGCGCGTTGATGGATCGTTTTCGCGACGATGACGCCATTCAGGTCTTCATCTCGACCGATGCTGGCGGCGTCGGCCTGAATCTGCAGAACGCCAGCGTATTGATCAACCTGGATGTGCCGTGGAATCCGGCAGTGCTGGAGCAGCGTATCGCCCGCATCCACCGCCTGGGACAGAGTGAAAAGGTGCAGGTGATCCTGATGGTCACCTCCGATGGCTACGAAGGACGGGTGATGGAGCTGGTGCAGAACAAGCAGCATCTGTTTGACAATGTCATCTCGGAGGATGCCGAGGAGGATGTGGTTGGCGTCTCCGCCAAACTACTGGAAAGCGTGATTGAAGATCTGGCGTCAGAGAGTCCCGACAAGCGTGAATCCGGGGATGATGGTCAACCTGAGCCTGTGGATGAGTTGCTGGATCACTCTGCTTCAGGGCCATCGCCGCAATCTACCGGTCATGCTGAGAGTGGAAATACCGCACAGGAGGCTGCGATTACCCAATGCATTGAATCGCTGCAGCAGCGGTTGGGGCCGCGTATCGAACGCATCCTGGGCGCTGGTGGCGGCCTGATGGTGGTCGTTGACAAGGTGGATGAAGAAGCCTGGCGTTATTCGCTGGAGCTTTCCGAAACAACGGATATTCAGGTTGCGCTGGTCGATCCGATCAGCCTCAACAGCATGCGCCGGCTGGGTCTTGTCTCCGAGGATCAAAAGGAGGGCGTCTATTATGATGTTGCTGAGAGCGGTGACGTCGGCAGTGTCTCACCGTTGATGCGCTTCGCCACAGAGCGCATCGAGGCGGCTGAAGTATTGTTGGAGCAGGATGCTTGCGGCCCTGCGCTGGAGCTGCTGGCTTCCGCCATGGTGGCGGCTGTCGCCGGGCGGGGGGAGTTGCAACAAGCCCCCGCTATGGATCAGGCGGGAATCTGGATTTACTCTGAAGCATTGCCCGGAGGCTGGATCGACGAGTCACAGGCTGCTTTCATCATGCGCAGTCTGGCACTTCTGAACGCAGTATCTGTGCCTGCAGAGCAACTGCAGGAGTTGCTGGTTGCGGCGCGTGGGTTGCTCATCGATTAAATCTCCCTCAATCCCCCTTTCATCAAGGGGGAGGTGTATATCGTGAAGCCTGTTGCTCAATAAGCGTTATCAATTCATCGACGCTCTTCAGATGAGAGATTTCGTCGGCGCTCAAAAATGGATTGATGCGATCTGATTTTCTGAAAATTGCAGGGTAGTGATCAGCTGCTAGATGCTGTTGTTCAAACTCATCCTTGTGCAGAAATTCCATCTCAATATGTGTTTTCTCCCTGAACTCCTTCCAGGCTTTTTTCTCGGATAATGCGCCATGCGTCAAAGAGCACAGATCGCACTGGTAGGTTTCAGGGCTGATCAGCTTGTGTGCGATATCAAACAGTGTATTCAATTTACCGCTGTTGGCGTTGTAGACGAAGATGAGTTTCATAGATTTGTTCTTTCGTTTAGCATTTTTTCGTGTTTTTCGTGGTTATTTCGTAAAAAACCGGGAGATTTGGGAAATTCTGGAGATCTTCCGGCCGGTCCAGATCATGTTGCCAGCTCGTGGTTGTATAGTTCCAGCCGAGTTGCTCCATGCGATTGCGTGTTATCTCCCATACGTTCTCTGTTCCCCATGGCATCTCCCGAAAAAGAGAGGCTGATGTGCGGCGTAGTCCCAGCAGGTAGTAGCCGCCGTCGAATGCGGGGCCGGCCACTGCATCAACGCCGCTGCGCATGGCATCGATGGCTTGTTGGACATCGCTGGTTTGCAGATCAGGGCAATCCGTACCGAGTATGATAGCCCATGGCGTTGATCGAAGTGTTGTTTCGAAGGCATGCTGCATGCGTGAACCCAGATCATGGCCGCTTTGAGCTTTAAGTGCTATGCCATATCGCTGCGCACATGCCTGTAAAAAGGCATCTTCCGTTGAGGGCGTACACCAGAGTGTGATATTGACGTTATCGAGTGTTCGAATCCGAACGAGGGTTTGGTCGACGAGGGATGCATGCAAGCGTGCAGCGCCATCTTCTCCCAATGCAGGAATCAGCCGCGTTTTACACTTGCCAGGTATCGGCGCCCTGGCAAATACCATAACCTCACCTTTGTGTTGCGGCGCACTCACCGGTATTGACGCGCCAGATCAGACGGATTCGCACCCAGCCAGTATGCCAGGCGAAGCCTCCACATCAGAGTCATCGTCCGTAAAATTCCGCATGTCTCCCAGCGCCGGCTCGATGTGGTCAGTTTGTGCGAGAGGCACAACGGCCTCCCCGCAGTTCTCTTCAGGCGCTTGCTGATATCGATATCTTCCATCAGCGGAATATCGGCAAAACCACCGATGCGCTCGAAGGCGTCACGGCGAATAAAGATCCCCTGGTCGCCGGTGGCGATGCCGCTGATGCGTGATCGCCAGTTCATCATCCGTTCGATGATGCGCAAGGCTGGCGCATCTCCTGAAAGCCTGATGTCGAAGCGTCCCCACTCTTTTTCAGAGTCGTACAGCGCGTTTGTCAGATGCACGTCCGCATCAGGGGGCATGCGTGTATCTGCATGGAGGAACCAAAGTAGATTACCGCTGGCTGCAGCAGCGCCGGTATTCATCTGTGCCGCCCGTCCTGTTGTTGAACAGAGCACGCTGTCAACGAGTGGTTCCGCAAGGGCAGCAGTGTTGTCCTGGCTCCCTCCATCGACAAGGATTACCTGGTGACCGCGCTCCCGCATGGGTTGCAGAGTAGATAAGGTGTCTGCAATCGTAGCAGCTTCATTCAACGCAGGAATGATGACGGAGATCATCCCTGACTCAAGGCTCCGCCGCAGCTGCTTCCCTGTCCTGCCGTACAGCCGTAGCAGTGGTCGGCAATGGCGACCGGGTTGCTGCTCAGATCATGCTGCATCAGATCCCGTAGATGCGGTCTGGAGTTGCCTGCCATCGGCAAAGGCAAATCGAGCATCTGGTTGAAGTCGCAGTCGTAGAGATAGCCCTGCCAGTCGATGCTGATCAGTGAGCGGCACATCACCGCCTCCAGGTTGGAATCAAGGTGGGCGCTCTTGAGCAATGCCATGTAGTCATCAAATTCACCTTTCGAGACCAGGGTGCTGCCGAAGCGTTTGATCGGCATGTTGGTGAGCGTGAAGAGCTGGTTGAAGAGGATGCCCAGTTTGCCCAGCTCTCTTCTGTAATCTGCTTCCAGCGTGGATTGAGATGGCGGCAGGGAAGTGCCTGCCGGGTTGAAGACAAAATTCAGTTTGAGGCCGCTGTCATCATGCCCATACCCTGCTGCATTGAGCTTTTTAATGGCTGCAGTGCTGCTCTCGTATGTGCCTTTACCGCGCTGTGCATCGACGTTCTCCTGCAGGTAGCAGGGCAGGGAGGCGATCACCTCCACCCGTTGCGCCGCCAGAAATGTGTGCAGATCCTGCTGGCCCGGTTGGTTGAGTATGGTCAGGTTGCAGCGGTCGATCACATGCAGTCCGAGTTCGCGGGCTGTAGTGACCAGATGGCGAAATCCGGGATTGAGTTCTGGCGCTCCACCGGTGAGATCAAGGATCCTGACGCCGTTTCTGCGGCAATAGTCGAGGATCAGGTCGATGGTTTCCGCCGACATCTCCTCACTGCGATTGGGTCCAGCGTTGACATGACAGTGCAGGCAGCTCTGGTTGCATCGGTATCCCAGGTTAACTTGCAGGGTGGTGAGGGATTTACGTGCTATTGCAGGAAAATCCGTCTGTTTCAAGAGTGGCAGTGTAGGGAGCATAGTTGTTCAATTGCCTGCTGATTCCAGATGGAAGATATTGCGAACCAGCTGGCATGATATAGCAATAGGACGCTGTACTAGAACACCAGCACCTTATCTGCCGCCAGGGTGCGCTCGGCCAGTTCCGGCATGGTGCTGCGCCGTGCGCCCTGCACGATGTCGTCGTCTGTCAGGCCGCGGGCATCCATGCAGGTGCCGCAAGCCAGCACCTCGCCGTTGCGTGCAACGGATTTGAGCATCAGTTCGATGTTGTAGAACCCCTGCGGCACCTTCTGCCCGCTTTTTGCGCAAGTGACTGCGTCGGCCATCAAAAAAAGGGTGACTTTTGCATCTGCTTTAGACAATGCTTTGGCCAGGCGCAAGCCATTATAACTGCGTTCTGTGCCATAGGGTGCGTCGTTTAATATGATGAGTGTATTCATCGTTTGACTCCTGTTGGTTTCGGCTTGGTTGAGTTGTGTTGCTCATTTTCCGCATGGGTTTGCCGCCACTTGCCAATGATGCGTGGCAGGAAGGCCGCCGTCGCCAGCAGCGCCAGCGCAAGCAGCCCTTTTTGTATCAGCCCTTCGCCACCGGTGATGGCTTCGCGCCCTGCGTAGCCAAGATAGGTGTAGGCGGCGGCGCCAGGCAACATGAACACAAAACTGGCGATGATGTAATGCGTGAGGCGCAAGCGTGTCAGACCCAGAGCGTAGTTGAGCAGGTTGTAAGGGAACAACGGCACCAGGCGGACAAAGGCGACAAAACGCCAGCCCTGCTGCTCTGCGCCCTGCTTGAGCTGCTTCAGACGACCGCCGGTTTTCTGCTCCACCCAGTCGGAAGCCAGATAGCGTGCAACCAGAAACGCCAGGGTGGCTCCGATGGTGGCGCCGATAAGATTATAGAGGGTGCCAAGAACGGGACCGAACAGGGCGCCTCCCGCCAGTGTTAATACAGATCCGGGAAGAAACACCACCGTGCCAACGGCATAGATAAGGATGAAGAGCAGCGGCCCTGCAACGCCTGCGTCTTCTATCCACCGGGCGAGCAACTGCGCGTCAAAATGGTCCCGATAGAGGATGGCCATGGCAATGCCGAGCACAATGAAAGCCAGCAGCAGCGGACGAATCGATTTACTTTTCATCGTTGCTCCATTCCCGGCGGTTGATCGTATACCCGCTGATCCTGCCCGTAAACGGCAGCAGCAGCATGCCTGACAGCCAGCTTATCTCCCTGGGATCATGGTAGTTGTGGATACCGATGGTCATGCCCTCATGGCCCCCTCTGGGTTGATCGCGGTAGGTGCCGAAGAGCCGGTCCCACCAGGGAAGATTGAAACCAAAGTTGCTGTTGGCTTCATCGTCTTCAACGGAGTGGTGAACACGGTGCATGTCTGGTGTGACCACAAGCAGGCGTAGTATCCGGTCTACTGCGAATGGCAGTTTTACGTTACCGTGATTGAACATGGCGGTGGCGTTCAACAGCACCTCGAAGGTCACCACGGCAATGAGTGGCGGCCCAAGCAGCAGGATGGTGGCGAATTTGATCAGCATCGAAAGGATGATTTCCAGGGGGTGAAAACGGGCGCCGGTGGTTACGTCATAGTCCGGATCTGCATGGTGGACCCGGTGCAGCCGCCACAGCAGGGGGACGGCATGCACCATGACGTGCTGCAGATAGATGACAGCATCCATGATAATCACAGAGACAATCACTGCGAGAATAAATGGAGGCTGAGTGTAGTTGAATAATCCCCAGCCCTGTTCGCGGGCAAACAGCGCCACTCCAACAGCTGCAGCCGGAAACAGCAGTCTCAGCACAAGCGTATTGAGAAAAACCAGCCCCAGGTTGTTGATCCAGCGCATGCTCTTTGATGTGCTCAAAATCCGGCGCGGGGAGAGCAGCTCCCAGGCGGCCATGACTGCAAAGACGCCGAAAAAGAAACTCAAGCGGATGGAGGCTTCATTGCCGAGAACCCAGTCGTTCCAGTTCATACCTGACTTCCTCTGCTATAATCGATACAGATGTAATGAATTCAATAGATCTCTTGAATAATTGAAGTATAGTTGAGCCCATCGATATGTCAACACAGAATTTCAAGCATGACCTCTTCAACCAGTTTGCGCGTGTCGCCAAGGCGATGAGCAGTGGTTACCGGCTGGAGCTTCTGGAGTTTCTGGATCAGGGGGAACGCAGCGTCGATGCCCTGGCGCAGGTTTCGGGCCTCACGGTGGCCAATACCTCCCAGCATTTGCAGCAGCTCAGGCAGGCAGGCCTGGTTGCCAACCGCAAGCAGGGCCACAAGGTGTTTTACCGTTTGAGCGGCGCGGATGTTTCGGCCCTGTTCGGTTCTCTCAGAGAAGTGGCTGAACGACGCCTGGCTGACGTAGACCGCCTTGTTGATGATTATCTCAAGGTGAAAGACGGTCTTGAGCCTGTGCCTGCAGCACAACTGCTGGAGAGGGTGCGCGATGGCCTGGTGACGGTGCTGGATGTGCGCCCGCCGGAGGAGTATGCGGCAGGGCATCTGCCCGGCGCCATCAATATCCCCCTGGCGGAACTGGAGAGGCGCCTGCATGAGTTCGATCCATCGCGGGAGATTGTCGCCTACTGCCGTGGTCCGCACTGCGTGCTGGCCTTTGATGCCGTCTGCAGGTTGCGCGACAAGGGGATGGCGGCCAGCCGCCTGGATGGAGGGCTTCCCGAGTGGCGGCTGAAAGGATTGCCTGTGGAGACTTCCTGAACAGGAGGAGATTGAATATAATTACCATGTTCACTTATTCGGATAATCCCTTAGCGGAATAGCAAAATTGATATGAAAGAGATCAAAGTCTGGGAGAGATCCACCCGCATTTTCCACTGGATCAATTTCACTGCAATCGTGGCATTGCTGGTGGTCGGTTTTTTGATGTTGTATAAGAGAGAGCTCGGAATTAGCAGCATCGAAGCTAAAATCGGGCTTAAGCAGTTGCACGTCGTTATCGGCTATCTGTTTGCCGCTAATCTCCTCTGGCGCATAGTGGGCTTTTTTACCGGCGGATATTATTCGCGCTGGGCGCAGGTTTTTCCCGGCAAGGGTTTCAGACAACGCCTTAAGCACTATCTCAAGGCGGAAAAGGCTGGTAAAAAGCAGGATTATGCGGGCCACAATCCGGCTGGTCAGCTGGCGGTCGCCGTTATGTTTTGTTTGCTCCTTATGATGATGATAACAGGGCTGGTGCGAGCGGGAACGGACATCTACTATCCTCCTTTCGGTGGTTTTGTGACGGAGTATATTGCAGT
>JAUXDV010000009.1 GCA_030620735.1 Gammaproteobacteria bacterium | reverse complement strand
GAGCAGGCGCAGGTTGGCGAATTTCTGCCAGTTGTCGCCCGGCATTTTCTCCAGCATGCTGCCTTTCAGATGCACCACCTCGTCATGTGAAAATGGGAGTACAAAATTTTCGGTCCAGGCGTAGAGTTGGCTGAATGTCAGGCTGTCCTGGTGATGCTGTCTGTAGACGGGATCGGCTTCGAAGTAGGAGAGGGTGTCGTGCATCCAGCCCATGTTCCATTTCATGGAGAATCCCAGTCCGCCCATGCTGGTGGGACGCGACACCATTGCAAATGCCGTGGACTCCTCCGCAATGGTGACGACGCCGGGAAAATCGGCATGGATCACCTCGTTGGTCTCGCGCAGAAAGGCGATGGCTTCGAGGTTTTCCCGACCGCCATATTCGTTCGGATCCCATTGCCCCTCTTCACGCGAGTAGTCGAGATAAATCATCGAGGCGACGGCGTCGACGCGCAGTCCGTCGATATGAAACTCCTCGATCCAGTAGAGCGCATTGGCAATCAGGAAGTTGCGCACCTCGTTGCGGCCATAGTCAAAGATCAGCGTACCCCAGTCCATGTGCTCTCCACGCTTGGGATTGGCATGTTCATACAGAGTTTTGCCATTCAGTCGCGCCAGTGCAAAGTCATCTTTGGGGAAGTGGGCGGGAACCCAGTCAAGAATCACGCCGATGTCATGCTGGTGGCAGAGATCAATGAAATAGCGGAAATCGTCCGGTGAGCCATAACGCGAGGAGGGGGCGAAATAGCCGCTCACCTGGTAGCCCCAGGACTCATCCAGCGGATGCTCCATCATCGGCAGCAGTTCAATGTGGGTGTAACCCAGACCACTCACATAAGGCACCATCTGATCGGCAATCTCGCGGAAGTTCAGGAATCCTCCCTTCTCATCCAGTCTCCATGAGCCGAGATGCACTTCATAGGCAGACATCGGCTGATGCTGCCAGTCGCTGCTGGCTCGCTTCTCCAGCCAGGCGCTGTCCTGCCAGGTATAGGACTCCTTGCTGGCGATAACCGAGGTGGTGTCGGGGCGCTGCGCCATCTGCTGGCCGTAAGGGTCGGCTTTCAGCTTGATGTCGCCGTCGCGGGTGAAGATCTCATATTTATAGCTGTCGCCAGCCTGCAGGCCGGGAATAAAGAGTTCCCATATGCCGGAGTGACCGCGGTTGCGCATCGGATGACGCAGGCCGTTCCAGCCGTTGAAATCACCGACCACACTGATGCGCTGGACGTCGGGAAGCCAGATGGAGAAGAGGCAACCGCTGACGCCATCGATTGTCTTCAGATGTGCGCCAAGAAATTTCCATGCCTGTTTGTGTTTTCCCTGTGCGAACAGATGGATATCGATATCGCCTACCTGAGGCCCAAAGCTGTAGGGTGAGTGAAACTCCCGGCCTTTCCCGGTTGCTTTCTCGATGCACCTGAGTTTGAAATGGTGTGGGATTGCAGCGGCTTCCCTGCTGCCGAGATGTGCTTCAAACATCTCGGAACCTTCAACGCGCATCATCTTGCCGTAGCCAATCAGTTCGACCTCTTCGGCCATCGGCATGAAGGCGCGAAATACCTCTCCATCGCCCTCGGGATGGCGGCCCAGTGTTTCAAACGGGTCGTGGTGGGTTCCATTTTGCAGTTGTTGTAAGCTGTTATTCATGTGACGATCCTGTTGGAATTTTCCAACTTTCGATATATTTTTTGGCTTATTGTCGGGATATCCAGCTGTTCCCAGGTGAAAGCCCAAAGCCAGTTGTTTTCGATTGTTCCAGGGGTATTCATGCGCGCCTCTGAATCCAGTGAGAGGCAATCCTGAAGTGGAATCACCGTCAGGTTGGCCCTGCTGTCGAGGGCGGCCGTAATCATGGCGTAGACGACCTGCTCTTGTGTATCGATTCCGAGGACTTCATTGACATGCTGCTGTTCCTTCTCATCCAGGGAGCGATACCAGCCGAGCGTCGTATCATTATCATGCGTGCCTGTATAGCTGACCGTACAGGGAAGGATATTCCGGGGCTTGTGCGGGTTGTCATCGAAGTGGTCGAATGAGAATTGCAGCACCGCCATGCCGGGCAGGTGAAACTGCTGTTTCAGTGCAATCACTTCATCGGTGATGATGCCGAGATCTTCTGCAACCAGCGGCAACTCGCCTATCTGCTGCTGCAGCGCAGTCAGCAGTTGTTCTCCGGGGGTCTCCTGCCAGAAACCATCAATTGCTGTTTCACACTGTGCATCGATCTCCCACACGGCAACCAGACCGCGAAAGTGGTCGATGCGCACCAGGTCAAACCATTCGAAGTGATGCTGCAGTCGCTGCAGCCACCACTTGAAACCACCCTCCTGCATGCGTTCCCAATCATAGTGGGGATTGCCCCAGCGTTGCCCGGTTTCAGCGAAGTAGTCCGGCGGGACGCCGGTGACAACGGTCGGCATGCCCTCTTCATCGAGCAGGAAGAGTTCCGGCCACACCCATACATCGGCGCTGTCATGGGCGACAAAGATAGGGATGTCGCCGAACAAGGCTATTCCTAATTTGGCGGCATGCTGGCGGATCTTTTGCCAGGCGGCATAGAGTTGATACTGCTCCCAGCGAATCAGCCGCAGCTGCAGTTGATGCGAGCGGCGTATCTCATCCAGAGCGGCGGTATCGCGGAATTTATACTCCTCGGGCCATTGATACCAGGCTCTTTGGGAGAACCGCTCCTTGAGGAGAACGAACAGCGCATAGTCATCCAGCCAGAAATGCTGACTCTCTGAAAATGCTGCAAAGCCGGGATCGTCCTCATCCAGCCGCGGAATCTCTTCCAGCAGCACCGGATTGGTGGCGAATGCGGAGGTGCACTGGTAGGGGCAGAGCCCGTCCAGCGGGACGCCAAGCGGCAGCATCTGCCAGACAGTGATGCCTGAAAGCGCCAGAAAATCGAGCCACTTCTGCACATCGTCAAAGGTATGCGAGGGCAGGGAGGTGGGATGCAGCAGGATGCCTGCACGGCGTTGATTCATTTCAAATGATGTCATGGGTTCAGGCGCCTGAGGAGCCTCTTTGCATGGTGCCGGCATTCTCCATGTCACCGCCGCCGACAGAGACTGGCGAGTCGAGACTCTCAGGAGGAGTTTTTCCGAGCAGTTTATAGAGCATTTGCATTTGTACACGAAACAGTGCGTCGAAATCATTGACGCTGCCTGAGGGGTTGTAGTCGCCGAACCACCAGAACCAGTCGGAGCTTTCACACACGGCCAGCAGTTTATCGATACGCGCACGTTTCGCTTTAGTGAACTTTTCTCCGGCCGTCACTGCATCATAGGTCTGCTTGGCTTCAACCAGCAGATCCCAGGCGCGGTTCTTATCTTCGCTGCCGATCCAGGTCGAGAAGGTGCCATACACCCAGCTGCCTGCAACCAGTGAGGTGAGCGGTTTTTCACGGATGTTATGATCCAGATCTGCATATGTGGTGACTCTGATTTTGTCGTTATTGACCAATTCCTTGTAGAGTCCGTCGAGGAAATAGCGGCCGTTGTTCGGGTAGTACTCCCAGGCATTCTCTCCATCGAGAATAACGGAAATGACATGCTTGTCTGCATCTTTTCCGAGACCGTCAGCAATCGTTTCGATATGTTTGACAAAGTCAGCCACCGCATCATCGGCATGCCAGTCGCTGTATTCAAAACCAATCAGGTCAGAGAGCCCGTCGTCACGGAAATAGATCCTGGTGTGCAGATCATTGACCCGGTAGGGCATGAACAGGGGGCGCACTCCGGTCGTATTATCAGGATTGCAATCGGGGTTTTTCTTGCAGCTGTTTCTCCACAGTGCTTCACCAGAGGCTGTCCACTCAATGTCGATTTCATCGAGTTGTGCGATGGCGTCATCGCTGAGACCGCCTTCAGAGAGCCATACGCCCTTGGGTTTGCGACCAAAAAACCCTTCAAAAACCTCGATGCCATGCTGCAGATGCCAGCGAGAGCGTTCCTCTCCTCCGGGATATCCACTGTGTTCAGGTGACGGGTCTTCAGGCTGGGCATCACGCATGTTGGAAAAATCATTCAGCAACGGCACGATCGGATGTGCGTAGGGGGACATCGAAAGTTCAATCTGCCCACTCTCAGCCAGCGCCCTGTATCGCGGAATCAATCCCGCCATTGCCTCATGAATCACCTCGATCAGCGTTGTGCGATCCTGCTGTGAAAATTGCTTCCCCTTCTCCATCAGTGACTTGACGACATCACTCTGTTTCAGGGAGCAGCCCAGCCAGGCGATGTGGTACCACATCAGCAGATCGATAAAAAACTGTTCATGCAGATAGTCGAGACAGAAACTGCGCATTTCAGGCAGATCTTCCGGCATGTCGTCAAAGATATGGCTGAGCATGCTGAAGTGTTTGTAGGGATCGATCATGCGCGGAGCATGCGCCCTGCGGCAGGCGCTGATCAGTTGCTGGCGTCCTTTGGCATCATCCGGTATAGGCGTCGCGCCAGCCAGGGTATTGAGCAGCGGATCATGCATGGCGGAGCCATCCGCAAGGTAGCGGTCCAGTTGCCTGGAGTAGTCATCCAGCTGTTCCAGCAGGATCGGCGCAAAATTGACTACCGTCCGCATCTGCGGGTTGTTCTCCAGATGGGCGGCCATATCGGCATAATCCTTGATGCCATGCAGGTAGACCCACGGCAGGCGGTATTCACCATCCAGGCCTTCCTGGTAGTAGGGTTGGTGCATGTGCCAGCACAGCACCAGGTTGACGGGTTGAGTCATGGCTCTATTTCCAGGATTAAGAGTTGGTGCCGGTGAAGAGGTTTTGTCCAAGCATCTCCGGAGTCACCATCACCACCCCTTTTTTGGTGACATGAAATCCCCGGCGCCTGTCTTCATCGTGATCAACGCCAATTTCAGTGTTTTCGGCAATAAAGCAACCCTTGTCAATGACGGCCTTGAGGATGGTGCAATTTCTGCCAATGTTGACTTTTGGGAGAATAACGCTGTCTTTGACTTGCGCATAGCTATGGACGTGTGTGCCGAAGAAGATGACCGAACGTTTGACGCGGGCGCCGGAGATAATGACTCCCCCGGCGACCATTGAATCAATCGCTTCACCGCGTCGTCCTTTATCGTCAAAAACAAACTTTGCCGGCGGATGCTGGGTCTGGTAAGTCCAGATTGGCCAGTTGCGGTCGTAGAGGTTGAGCTCCGGATCCACAGAGCAGAGATCCATATTTGCTTCCCAGTAGGAGTCGACTGTACCCACATCACGCCAAAAATCAGGATTGCCCTCCTCGTTGAGGAATGGATAGGCGATCGACTTGTGGTTTGCAATGGAGTTGGGAATGATATCCCTGCCGAAATCATTTGATGATGTTTCGTCATCGGCATCTTGCATCAGGACGTTGTAGAGGAATGATGAGGAGAAGATATAGATTCCCATGGATGCCATTGCAGTGCCGGGTTTACCGGGGATGGAATCAGGCTCGGAGGGTTTCTCGGTGAACTTGGTGATATTCAACTCTTCATCGACCGACATCACCCCAAAATCGGTTGCCTCTTCACAGGGGACTTCAATACAGCCGACAGTGAGATCCGCTTCGGAGAGAACGTGCTTCATCAGCATTTTGGAGTAATCCATGGTGTAGATGTGATCCCCTCCGAGCACGATGACATAATCCGGAGAGTGGCGGTGCATGATATCGATATTTTGATAGAGGGCGTCCGCAGTCCCCTTGTACCACTCCTTCTTCGCGGTGCGCTGTTGAGCAGGCAGTATCTCGACGAATTCACCAATTTCGGCGCGCATAAATCCCCAGGCGCGGTGCAGGTGACGAATCAGCGAGTGGGATTTGTACTGTGTCAATACTCCGATGCGTCGCAGACCGGAGTTGATGCAGTTGGAGAGTGCGAAATCAATAATGCGGTATTTGCCGCCAAATGGAACAGCCGGTTTTGCCCGCCATTTTGTCAACCCTTTGAGGCGCGATCCCTCGCCGCCGGCAAGCACCAGCACCAGCGTCTTGCGCGTATATTCGGTGGCAGTTTTGGTATCGACATAATATTGATAGAGCTTGCTTTGGGTGACCTTTGATGACTCTTTGGCCATGATTATGACTCCGTATCATTTAGTGGCGTGTGTACAACAATTATTGCAGGGGGGATAAGCATCAGCGCATCCACCATGATTCTGGCCCGTTGCCGTTGCGCTCTCGCTTATCCAACTTGTATACTTTTCAGATCCTCCTTGATCAATTTCTGTATGCTAACTATCTATTCTCTTGCAAACCCTGATTGAGTGCAAACTCAATTACTCCTTTCAGGCCTGTATTTTCATCAGTGACCAGGTAGAGAGGCGTTTGTACGGCGAGTGAACTCATGCGTCCCTTGTCCAGAAAAGCATCGAGAAAAAATTCGGACTGCAGCCAGTAGGCAGTCTTTGCCGTGACCCCGCCGACCAGGTAGATCCCTCCGGTGGGACGGAACATCAGCACGATATTGCCGACAAAGGCGCCAAAAATGGTGGCATAGAGTCGCATTGCCGTGACTGCAGCAAGATTACTCCCCAGCATGGCCTGTTGATTGACCCAGCCCGCCGTGACCTCTCTGCCATTTGACTCTTTGCAAAAGTTGTACAGATCTACCAGCCCGGGGCCTGAGAGAATTCGCTCATAGGAGACACGGTCATATTTTTTTTCGAGATAGTCATACAAATCCTCCTGTATGTCATCTCTGGGTGCAAAATCAACGTGCCCACCCTCGGTCGCAAAGGCGCGGAAATTTGTTTGCAGCCAGTGCATATAGGAGACCCCAAGGCCGGTTCCGGCGCCGATGACGGCACGCGGTCCCTGAGGCTCGGGCGGAGCGTCATTGAGAGTGATCAGCTTTGAAGCATCAACGACCGTTGTCCCCAGCGCCGCCGCCTGGAAGTCATTGATGAAGATAACCTCCCCGATATTGAACTGTTCGCCGAGATGCTTTTGCCGCAGGGTCCAGTCGATGTTGGTGAGTGTGACACTCTCACTCCTGACCGGTGCAGGGAGGGCGAGACACAACAGTGATATTTCAGAGGTTTTGCCACATTTGGCAATAAAGGTTGCCAGCAGGGTTTCAAAATCCGCAAACAGCGCGTTGACATAGCTTTGTTGATGGCGGATCACAGTTTGACCTGTCGATGGACGTTCGATCCATGCCAGCCGGCTGTTGGTTCCGCCAATGTCTGCAACGATAATGCTCATGATGTTCTAACGATGCCAAATGGAGAGTCATGATGAAAATTTGATTCGTTAGTAATGGTGTGGCTCCCTCAAGGATGATCAGCATACACTGCTGATGTGACAAAAGTGTTGAGCAGGATCATCTTTCTGCGAGATGTTTACGGCAATAGTCGATTAACCCTGTGGTGGAGTTGTCATGCTTTCCAACAGGTGCGTCAGACTCCAGCT
Source organism: Gammaproteobacteria bacterium (assembly GCA_030620735.1). Taxonomy (GTDB): domain Bacteria; phylum Pseudomonadota; class Gammaproteobacteria; order Chromatiales; family Chromatiaceae; genus Sva-25. The sequence goes on along the minus strand of JAUXDV010000009.1, from coordinate 10,741 downwards.
CCTTTTCGATGACTCCAGCCAGCTGTTTGCCCAGTTCGACGCCCCACTGGTCAAAAGAGTTGATGCCCCAGATCACGCCCTGCACGAATATAATATGCTCGTAGAGGGCGACCAGGCTGCCCAGGCTTTGCGGAGTCAATTTATCGATCAGAATCGTGTTGGTTGGCTTGTTGCCGGGAAACACCTTGTGCGCTATCAGAGAGTCAGGCGTCTCCTGCGCCACTTCAGCGGCGGTTTTTCCCTTCATCAGCGCTTCAGTCTGGGCAAGGCAGTTGGCCAGCAGAATCGTATGATGCTCTCCAATCGGGTTGTGCGATGCGAGTGGAATAATAAAGTCTGCAGGGATCATCTGGGTTCCCTGGTGAATCAGCTGATAGAAAGCGTGTTGACCATTGGTGCCAGGCTGCCCCCAGATCACCGGTCCACTGTCGTAATCGAGCGTATCTCCATCGATGGTGACGCGTTTGCCGTTGCTCTCCATATCAGCCTGCTGCAGATAGGCTGGCAGCAGGCGCAATGTATGGTCATACGGCAGAATGACATGGCTTGTGGCTGCAAAAAAGTTGCGGTACCAGACGCCGATCAACGCCATCAGCACCGGCAGGTTTTTCTCAAAAGGCGTCTCCCGGAAATGGTGATCCATCTCGTGGGCGCCATTGAGCAGCTGCTTGAAATTCTCCATTCCAATGGTGAGCGCAATGGGCAGGCCAATGGCTGACCAGAGGGAGTAGCGACCGCCCACCCAGTCCCAGAATTCAAACATGTTGTCGGTGTCGATGCCAAATGTCTTGACTGCAGCAGTGTTGGTCGAGACAGCGACGAAGTGGTGTTTGATGACCTCGGTATTGTTGCCGTAATGATCCAGGAACCACTGCCGGGCAGTATGCGCATTGGTCATGGTCTCCCTGGTGGTAAAGGTTTTGGAGGCGATAATGAAGAGGGTTGTTCCCGGATTGAGTTTGTTGAGGGTCTCAGCCATGTCGGAGCCATCGACATTGGAGACGAAGTGGGCATGCATTCCCTCTTTCCAGTAGGGCCTGAGGGCAGTTGTCACCATATGCGGCCCAAGATCCGAGCCGCCGATGCCAATGTTGACGATATCGGTAAACTTGTCGCCGGTGAAGCCTCTGCGGGCGCCATTGTGGACAGCTTCGGTAAAGTTCTGCATCTGCTCCAGCACGCGGTTGACCCCGGGCATTACATCTTTGCCACCGACCATGATGGGTGTATTGGAGCGGTTGCGGAGAGCGACGTGCAAGACCGCCCGATGTTCGGTGGTGTTGGTCTGTCGTCCCGAAAACATCTTCTGGATGGCTTCATTGAGATGACACTCACTTGCCAGTGTTGTGAGCAGTCCGAGAGTCTCATCGGTGATCCGGTTTTTGGAGTAATCCAGAAGCAGTTCATTGAACTGCAGTGAGTAGCGATCGAATCGATCACTCTCCTGCTCAAACAGATCGCGCAGATGCAGTTTTGAAATGCTTTTATAGTGCGCTTGAAGCGCGCGCCAGGCAGGGAGTGTTGTCAGTTGTGGCTTACTCATGTTGCTCTACCAAAAATACAAAACGGTTATTGTATAGGGGTGTGACTTCTCAAAAGTCCGTGTATGAGAGCAGATTGGCGTCTCTTTTCAATCGTGGTCAGATGACCACTCCTACGATTGGAGTCTGTGTTTTACTGTAGGAGCGGACTTTCGGCCGCGAAAGGTACGCAATCTAACTTTCAATTCTTGAGAACTTACGCAGGAGTTTGCACCTCGATGGGTTCAAGCTTCCAGATCTCGTTGTTATAGTCGGAGATGGTGCGGTCAGTGGAGAAAAATCCACTGCTGGATGTATTCCTGATGCTCATTTGGATCCAGTGCTCCTGGTCGCGGAAAGCCGCGGCTGCCATCTCCTGTGCATCAATATAGCTGCCGAAATCCGCCAGGGTCATCCACGGGTCATGGGGTGTTTTCAGCGAGGCGATGAGATCATTGAAAATGCCCGGCTCATAGGTGTTGAAGTGTCCACTTTCGAGCAGCCCCATGACAGATGAAAGGCGTGGTTCATTATCGATCAGCGCCTGGGGATTATAACGATAACGGAGTTCCTCGACTTCATTCTCACGCAAGCCGAAGAGGAAAAAGTTCTCCTCTCCGACAGCATCGAGGATCTCGATGTTGGCGCCATCGTAGGTGCCGATTGTGACGGCGCCGTTCATCATGAACTTCATGTTGCCGGTGCCTGAGGCCTCTTTTCCAGCAGTCGAAATCTGCTCCGAAAGATCAGTGCCGGGGGCGATGATCTCCATGCTTGAGACGCAGTAGTTGGGAAAGAAGACAACTTTCAGCAGATCCCCGACGTCCGGGTCATTGTTGACTACATTGGCAACATCACTGATCAGCTTGATGATATTTTTCGCCATGGTATAGCCGGGCGCCGCCTTGCCGCCGATGAGAACGCAGCGTTTGGTCCAGTTGTGAGTATCTCCATGCTTGATGCGGTTGTAGAGATGGATGATGTGCAGAACATTCAATAATTGGCGTTTGTATTCGTGAATGCGCTTGACCTGGACATCAAACATGGCGTCGGTGTTGAATTTGACGCCGCACTCCTGCTCTACAAGATCAGCCAGACGCTGTTTGTTCTGCTGTTTGATCTGATGCCAACGCTGCTGGAACTTGGAGTTCTTTTTTGAAGCATAGCCATTGAGGGCTTTAATATGAGAGAGGTCTGCAATCCATTCACTGCCGATGGTCCCGGAGATAAATTCGCTCAGCAGGGGATTTGCATGGGCAATCCAGCGGCGTGGAGTCACGCCATTGGTCTTGTTGTTGAATTTATCCGGCCACATCTGGTAAAAATCATGGAACAATCCACTTTTGATCAATGCAGAGTGCAGTGCCGCCACGCCGTTCACGGAGAAGCTGCCGACAATAGCCAGGTAGGCCATGCGCACCGACTTTTGATCTCCCTCTTCAATAATCGACATGCGCTGCATACGCGAGACGTCACCGGGCCAGCGCATCGCCACCTGATGCAGGAAGTCCGCATTGATTCTGTAGATGATCTCCAGGTGCCGCGGCAGCAGCCGTTCAAACAGTCTGACCGGCCACTTCTCCAATGCCTCGGGAAGCAGCGTGTGGTTGGTATAGGCCATGGTCCGGTTGGTGATCCACCATGCCTTGTCCCAGCTGAGACGCTTTTCATCTACCAGAATGCGCATCAGTTCCGCCACCGCGATGGTGGGGTGGGTGTCATTCATCTGGAAGACATTCTGTGCAGCGAAATTGGAGTAGTTCCTGCCCTCAACCTTGTCCCACTGGCGGAAAATATCCTTGAGGCTGGCTGCTGCGAGGAAGTATTGCTGGCGCAGGCGCAGCTCCTTGCCGGATTCACTGGCGTCATTGGGATAGAGCACCATGGTAATGTGCTCGGCATCGTTTTTCTGGGCAACTGCTTCAGGGTAACTGCCGGCGTTGAACTCAGCCAGGTTGAAGAGGTCTGTCGCCGTCGCTTTCCACAGCCGCAGCGTATTGACGACGTTGTTGTTGTAGCCGGAGACAGGTACGTCGTAGGGGACGGCAAGCACATCGTCCGTCTCTATCCAGCGGACCCTTTGCTGACCATTGTGATCGATGTCATGATAAGTGTGTCCGCCAAATTGAATCTGCTGGATATATTCCGGGCGCTCCAGTTCCCAGGGATTGCCGTTGCGCAGCCAGTGATCAGGCTCTTCCAGTTGACGGCCGTCCTCGATGATCTGGCGGAACATGCCGTATTCATAACGTATTCCATAGCCGGTAACCGGTAGTCGCAGGGTTGCGCAGCTGTCCATGAAACATGCCGCAAGACGACCAAGACCGCCGTTGCCGAGACCGGCGTCTGGTTCCAGCTCAAGAATGCGTTCAAGTTCGTTGGTGACGTTCTGCATCGCCTCGGCGGTCTCCTCCTGAATGCCAAGATTCAGCAGGTGATTCCCCAGTGAGCGTCCAATGAGAAACTCCAGTGACATATAGTAGGCTCGCCTGACGCCCTTTTTTTTGTGTTGCAGCCAGGTGTTGCGCCAGTCTGTCATGACGCGTTTGCGAATCACCAGGGAGAGCGTCTCATAGAGATAATAGGGATTGCAGCCCAGAAAACGTCCCAGATGGTAAATCAGGGTGTGATTGAAATCTTTTTCCAGAGAGTCCGGGTCTACCGGAAGTTCACGGATATCGGAGGGGTTGCATTGGTCGGTATTGATTTTTTTATTCATGAGGTAAGAGACAAGGTTTTAGGTTTTAGGATTTAAGATTTAGGTTTTAGGTTTGCTGCTACTCTTGCTGATAGAGAGCGAGGTAGCTTGCGGCGCTCTGGGTCCAGCTGAAATCCTGCTGCATGCCGGTGCGTACAATCTGTTTCCAGCAGTCGCCATTTTCATAACAGGCGATTGCTCTTTCGATGGTGTATTGCAACGCGGCGGCAGAGGGTTCGTTGAAGACAAAGCCGGTTGCGCTGTTGTTTAATATTGTTTCGCCACTGGTGTCGACTACGGTATCAGCGAGTCCGCCGGTGTGATGAACGATCGGCGGAGTTCCATAACGCAGGCTATAGAGCTGATTGAGGCCGCAAGGTTCGAAGCGTGATGGCATCAGAAAGAAATCGGCGGCGGCTTCGATACGGTGAGCCAGACCTTCGGAATAACCGAGATAGAGTAACACCTGTTCAGGGTAGCGGCGTGCAAGTTCCGTAAAGGCGTATTCATAGGCATCCTGTCCCGAGCCAAGAATGATGAAGCTGGCATTGTTGTTCTCGATGAGGTGTGGAATAACCTCGGCGATCAGATCTATCCCCTTCTGCTCCACCATGCGTCCAATAAATCCGAAAAGCGGGGCATTCAGGCGTTCGTCTGTTGCTTCGAGTCCCATCTCTGTCAATAAAGCTGCCTTATTGTCAGATTTCCCCTTGAAGGTTCTCCATTTGTGAGAGTAGTGCGAGGAGAGGTATGGGTCACTTTTGGGATTCCAGGCCTCCTGATCGACTCCATTGAGGATGCCGCTCAGCTTATATTCAATCGAGTGCAGTACGCCTTCAAATCCATAGCCGAATTGTGGTGTGAGTATCTCTTTTGAATAGGTAGGGCTGACAGTTGTTACCTGGTCTGCATAGATGACTCCCGCCTTGAGCATCGAAAAATTATTGTAGAACTCCAGCCCCTCGGTGCTCCACCATAAATCGGGAAGTCCCAGGCTGATGTAATCGTGGTGTGAGAAAATTCCGCCATAGGCGAGGTTGTGAATCGTATAGACTGCTTTCGGCGCATCCTGCTGATGTTTCAGCAGCGCCGGTATCAGGCCTGTCTGCCAGTCGTGCGAGTGGACGACGTCCGGCTGCCAGCCAATGTCGATAGCGGAAGAGGTCAATGTGGCAACGGCACGCGAAAACACAGCAAAGCGCTCTGCATTATCCGGCCAGTCATATCCGTCAGGGTGCTGGTAAGGATTTCCCGGCCGGCCGAAGAGTTGCGGGCAGTCAACCAGGTAAAGCGGTACGCCAAGAGAGGTATCGTTGCTCTCCAGGATGCGAACGCTATGCGTACGCCCAACGCCGGTGACGTCCATCCAGGCGATGATTTTGGAATCCGGCGCCTTCTCAAGAACAGCGCGATAGGCGGGAAGAATGACCCGAACATCGGCTCCGGCTTCATTCAGGGCGCGCGGCAGACTGTAGATGACGTCGCCAAGCCCGCCTGTTTTTATCAGCGGATAGGCTTCACTGGCAGCGAATAGAACCTTCATTCATCTCTCTCTGTTTTAGAGTTGGCGGAAAAGAGATTTTGCTGCTCCCTGCAGCAAATGATCGTCTCAAACCATATATGATAGCGCAACTGGAGAGAATTCAGGAATTGAATAATATAAGAGCAGGGTAAAAATGGTTGATAGACTCTTTGCCAACTGCCAACTTCCCTAGCTCTTGCCGACAGCCCCCTTGCCAATCCCCTCGTAGGCATAGACCTCGAAGGAACTCCCCGGGTGACTCTGCTTGAGTGTGACGGCAATATGCTGCGCCAGGTTTTCGACTGTTGAGTCGCTGTCGATCAGACAACAGCAGGCGGCAGGCAGCTTCAACTCGAATTCTCCCTGTGATGCATGGTAGCGGTAGAGATGCCTCCCATCTTTTTCGCTGATCAGATCCTCTCTGCTGCCGATATAGATATCCCGCCATTTTTCAGCCCAGCCGCTTTCCATCTGAAAATCACGTGCGCCGTCACGCCGGATTTCGATTTTTGAGCGATGTCCGTGGGCAATTCGCTGGCAATTTCCAGCGTGATGTTTGAGACCGTGACTGTAGTGATAAAAGGGGCCCTCGATGTGCTCGGATGAGAGCTTGATGTCCAGTCGCGAGATATTCGAAGGCATCTCCTTTAGCAGTGAGTCGGTGATTGCTGCTGCTACTGTTTCCGTTGTTACACTCCCCGCCTGCAGCAGGCACAGTGCTGAAGCGGGGGAGTGATGCTCAATCCTGGCCCGATCAGCGTACTCAAACTGCACGGAGCAGCGCTCCTGATGCCGCGTGAGCATTACTGCAGATGATCTCACTGGAACAATCAACTTGTGATCAAACTCCAGGTCGACCAGCTGTTTTACCTGACGTTTGACGTCAGAAAAATCGAGCCCCATCCCCTGTTTATCGAGGTCTCCGGTGAGGCTGATATCCAGTCGCCAGCTTTCACCAAGAAGTCCCCTGGTTGCATGCAGGTAGGAGAAGTCGACGACTGTCAGGCCTTTGACAAACAGCGTGGTCAAGGTTTTTTGCCTTTTCTGCGGCGTGAGCGGGTCCTGGAGTGATACGCTGAAATCTGCTGCATGACCAGTGAGAAGGGAAGTTTATCCAGACTGCCGAAGTGTTTGATAGCGCGGTTTACCAGGTCAATGACATTCTCTATGCGGGCTGGAACAGGTTGTCCGGTGTTGAGAGCCGTATAAAGACCGCGTAATCCGCCAACCTGAATGCGAATCGCCTTGCCATGCGGCAGCAGATTTTTTCGATCTTCAGAGGTTGTTCGCAGCGCAAAACGCGCCCGGCTGCGCAACACTTCAAGCAGTTGCAGGCACTGCTGCTGTCCTGCATCTGAATTGCAATGGACGCCTTCGCGCTCGGCAATATAGAATTTGTGTGCTTCACTGCATTGGCATTGCAGAGTCAGAATCGCTTTTTCAAAAGCGCAGAAACGTTCATTGACTTCGTGATAGGTTTGGCGAAAGGCATCCTGGTCCATCTCAGGATTCCGCGTGTTTGTTCTTGAAGCGGTGTATCAGGCGACGGTCACGTTTGCCGGGGCGCCCTGTCGGTCTGGAAGGGGCGGCGGCGCGTAGTAAGCGCTGCTGCTCGATCACTGCTTCACGGCGAGAGACGCTCTCGGCCTCTTCAACATAAAAGGTTTTCGCCTCGGATGCGGGGCGACGCTGTTTTGGAATCACCACCACTTCGATATTCCACTCCAGTGCGCCTTTGTGAATGCGCAGCAGGGAACCGGGTTTGACCTCCCTGCCTGGTTTGGTGCGCTGGCCATGCAAATGGACTTTGCCGCCGTTGATCGCCTCGCAAGCCAGTTTTCTGGTCTTGAAAAAACGTGCTGCCCACAGCCATTTGTCGAGACGCATCGTTGACAATGTTTTAGGTGACTGCATCTTCCTCGATTTCATCACCAAGACCGAGCAGGTCGTTGAGTTTGCCATCCATCTCCAGTGCGGCCATGTCATCGAATCCACCGACATGAAAATTATCAATAAAGATCTGGGGTACTGTTCGCCGCTTGCTGAGTTCCACCATTTCAGCCATTCTTGAATGATCCAGATCGATTCTGACCTCCTCATATTCAACACATTTGCGGCTCAACAGATCTTTGGCGCGTACGCAATAGGGACAATAAGCAGTGCTATAGACAACAACCTTGGGCATTCTTACACCTGAAAAAAGAGAGAATAAAGAGAGAATTGGACGATCCTAACAGTGCAGTATTATAACGTCTATCACTGGATATGTGTGGGATCCCTGCTTCCCGGAGATGCTCCCGGATGATTTCTGTCAATATTTGCTCTGTTGGGGTTTGAAAGAGATGCAACCGCGAATCATTATGATATGGGAGGCTCTGGTCAAGCTGCTTCGCCTACGATGGATGCAGGTGAGGGGGCGTGAGCGGGATGTGGGAGCTTCGCGCCTCGATCAGAGCATTCCTGCAAGTTAGTCTACGGGGGAAGGGTAACTATCAATGGGTTTATAATGAGCATCCAGATTGCCCTTCCCCCGAACCCCATCCCATGGACTTATTCAGAAGTTCCTATATACTTGAACTGAACCAGAATGAAATCAGATTATAGAGGAGATTCGAGATGTTTTTACGGGATAAAAAAAGTAACGACCTTGTGGAAATTACCGATGTGAGTGCGCTGTTTGATCCGAATAAAAATGATGTGTCCGGTCGTTTTCATGCCGGTGAGGAGATGCAGGATGTCAAGGCCTTCAGCAAAGCTGATTTGGCTTTTCCGTCAGGCGAGTCTCTGCCGCGTTGCTGGGTCGACGTCCATTATCGGGATTGATTGAAGGGCTTCGCTCCCCGGTAGGATGCGGAAACCCAGTGTCGCATTTGAGTCCGTCAATGCGTAGGGCGTAATAAGCGACAGCGCATTGCGCAGCATGGGAAGGTGCAATGCGCCCGCCGATAAAGCTGGAGTCAGTTGCACCGGCCCCGAGGAGTCCATACTCAAAAGAGAATGATGCAATATGCTCCATGGTTTACCGGGAGTTTAACAAGATTGACATTTTGTCCTTTGATATCAGCAAGGATGGTCTTTCCCCCCGTTTGAAAAATCTCCAATAATCAGAGCCGTTGAGTCGATACTGCTCGCTGCAGGAATCGTCAGTGCATCCATGTTAGTCATGGTGCAGGCGTCAAAATCTCCTGTCGAATATTGGTTGATTGACCCCATTTTTTATCACATATTTAACTCCTGACCTAGTGAAATGAGTCATGCAAAGTTGTTGATATTTTTGACAAATGGAGTGTTCGTAGTTAGTATTGCGCGTTTATGTCATCACGCCTTCCAAAGCAGATCGATCCGTGGCGGGTCTCTGAGCAGGGATTATCATATACAGGAGTTGCTGAACTCATTGATTTCCCCCGTCTTGCTCCATTGCTGATTCGTCCGCAGGGGAAGGCAGATTATGCTTTTCGTTTTTCCCGTGACGGCTTTGGACGACCCCTGGTTGAGGGGCATGTGAAAGCAACGTTATGGCAGACCTGTCAACGCTGTTCGCAGCCAGTGGCTATTCCGGTTGATTCTGATTTTCAGCTCGTTGTGGTTGAGGGTCTGGACGAGGCTGCATCACTGGATGATGCATTTGACCCCCTGATGGCGGATGATGCAAAGATTAATTTGCTGGATCTGCTTGAAGATGAGCTGCTGCTGTCGCTGCCTGTCGTTGCACGGCACGAAGAGTGTCATGCCTGGCAGAATGATGATGAGCCAATCGCTGCAGAGTCGCAGGAGAACCCCTTCCTGATTTTGCGGAAATTGAAACACTAGAATCCTTGATTCATTAAAATGCTTGCAAATGAGTCAAGTTTAAAAGAATCTCTCGCTAAGAACGCAAAGGACGCAAAGGTTTTTCTTGGCGGTCTTTGCGTCTTTGCGAGAGAAAATGTTTTTTTCATGCCTTGTCAGTCTGAGACCTGATCTCGCAAGAATTGAAACGCAGAAATTAACTGTTACTTACATATTTAAACCCTCGCAGGAGAGGAAAATGGCCGTACAAAAAAGTCGCAAAACCCCGTCGAAACGCGGCATGCGCCGCTCGCACGATTCACTCAAGAATGAAACCCTGTCTGTCGACCAGACATCAGGTGAAACCCACCTGCGTCATCATGTGACTGCCGATGGTTTCTATCGTGGCCGCAAAGTCATCGAAAAAAGTTGATCTGTATATGCGCCTTTTTGCGCATTCCTGCCGCACGCATCATATTGTTGACGCGTGAGTAAACCTATCCGCATTGCCCTGGATGCAATGGGCGGAGACCATGGAGTCTCTGTCATTGTTCCGGCTGCCTGCGCCTATGTGGCTGCAGACCCCGATGTGGAGTTGATTCTTGTCGGCCTTGAAGATGAAATTCGCAAGCAGCAGCCGCAGCTTCCGGATCGAATCACTATTCATCATGCGTCGCAAATCGTGGAAATGCATGATCTGCCTTCACATGCGCTGCGCAAGAAAAAGGATTCATCGATGCGGGTCGCAATCAACCTGGTCAAACAGGGGGAGGCGGATGCCTGTGTCAGCGCCGGCAACACCGGCGCCTTGATGGCGACAGCGCGTTTTGTTCTGAAGATGCTGCCGCATGTCGATCGCCCGGCCATTATCAGCGCGCTTCCCAATACCTCTACCCAGACATGGGTGCTGGACCTGGGCGCCAATGTCGATTCCAGTGAATACCAGCTGTATCAGTTCGCCGTGATGGGATCAGAGCAGGTCGCAGCGCTCAGCGATATTGCAAAACCGCGGGTGGGGCTGCTGAATATCGGTGAGGAGGAGATCAAGGGGAATGAGCAGGTCAAAAAAGCCAATGAGTTATTGAGCCAAAGCGACCTCAACTATGTGGGGTTTGTCGAGGGCGACAATATTTTTGACGGCTCTGTCGATGTGGTTGTTTGCGATGGTTTTGTCGGGAATATTTCGCTAAAAAGTTCTGAGGGGGTGGCAAAAATGATTCGCCACTTCCTCAA